>JBAYPP010000014.1:0-14572 GCA_041677585.1 Acholeplasmataceae bacterium | reverse complement strand
GCACCTTCATCTACGATTATCAACGTTCTTTCAAATTGACCCATTTGCGCTGAGTTAATCCTAAAGTATGATTGTAATGGCTTGGGAACTTTAACACCTTTGGGTACGTAAATAAAAGATCCACCACTCCAGACAGCACTGTTTAACGCTGCATACTTATTATCACTATTTGGAACAATCGTTCCAAAATATTTTTTAACCAACTCAGGGTATTCACGCAAAGCTGTATCAGTGTCAACATAAACAACGCCTAAGTCATCTAATTCTTTCATTGTATTTGAATACACTACTTCACTTTCAAACTGAGTAGAAACTCCTGCCAGGAAATTGCGTTCAGCCTCGGGAATACCTAAGCGATCAAATGTATCTTTAATTTCTTTAGGTACATCATCCCAGCTTCGTTCAGCTCTTTCACTTGAGCGGATAAAGTATGTAAACTCATCAAAATTAATAAAAGATAGGTCTGGTCCCCATTTTGGATTATCTATCTTCAGGAAATTTTCATAACTTTTCAAGCGGAATTCCAGCATCCAATCAGGCTCATTCTTAATCTTGCTAATTTCCCGAATAACCTCTTTGCTGAGCCCCTTTCCTGTGTCATAAATCGGCTTTGAATCTGTATGAAAGCCATATTGGTATTCACCAACTATGGCATCAATTTTCTTTTTATTGTCATCCATTATTCCATCTCCTTATTCATTTTTTTATACCTTGTTCAATTGCTTTCCAAGCTAAGGTAGCACATTTGATTCGTGCCGGAAATTGTGCAACTCCTTGATAAACAATCGCATCACCGGTTAAGATTTCCGGGTTAAAGGGGTATCCTTTAATCATTTCATAATACTCGTTGATTATTTTTAATGCATGATCAGTCGTCTGATTCATCAGCGTTATACTCATGACGCTTGCACTTGAACAACAGATCGAACAACCTGTTCCTTGGTGCTTAATATCTTTAATAATCCCATCGTCCAGCTTTAGTTGAACTGATATTTCATCACCACAACTAGGATTATTATAGTGAATCAGTAAATATGAAGCATCATTAACTAGGCCTTTATTTTTTGGTCTTTTATAATGATCCATAATAACTTGTCGATACAAATGTTCAATGTTCATTAATAACTCCTTTAGAAACTTGAGAAAAACTGATGTGCTTCTTTAAGCGCATCGATTAAGACAAACAGATCTTCTTCTGTATTGTATATATGAAGTGAAACGCGTAGTGTCGATGGGACATTTAAGAATCGTGAAACCAATTGTGCACAATGATGTCCCGCTCTAACGCTTACGCCTTTTTGATCTAAATAACTGGCTATGTCATGTGGGTGTATATCTTTTATATTAAATGTCACTGTTGGATGACTTGCCGTCTCGTTATATAAGGTGATTTCCTTAATTTCCTTTAACTCAGCAATCAACATTTGGTGTAACTTAGTCAGGTGTGTATGAATCTTATCATATCCTAAAGCTAAAATAAACTCAATTGCACTTCCTAATCCAATTGCTCCAGCGATAATTGGCGTTCCTGCCTCAAATCGAATCGGGCTTGGTTTGACGGTTGCGTATTCATGGAATACATCATCAGCCATTTCACCACCATATTGCATTGGCTCTAAATCATTTAGTAATTCCTTTTTGCCGTAAAGAACACCAATACCACTTGGGCCAAACATTTTATGCCCAGAAAACGCTAAGAAATCAACATTAAGTTCTTTTACATCAATTTTTTGATGGGCAATTGATTGAGCAGCATCCAATGAGACGATGGCTTGTTTTTCGTGAGCCAGCCTAGTTATTTCTTTAACTGGTGTTTCATAACCTAATGCATTTGAAACATGGTTTATCGCGACAACTTTGGTTTTATCCGATAAAACTTCGCTAAAGTTTTCAACTGTAATTTTTCCTGCTTTATCCAGTGGAATGAAAACTAGCTTAGCACCAGTCTTCTTAGCCGTCACCTGCCAGGGAATTAATTGCGAATGATGTTCTAGCTCACTAGTAATAATTTCATCACCCGGTTTTAGGATGTTTCGATAACTGTAAGCAACCATATTTAAGGCTTCGGTTGCACCGCGTGTAAAAACAACCTCATCTGTTGCTGCGTTGATAAAATCTGCAACAGTTGATCTTGCTTTCTCATATAGATCAGTTGCTTCATACGTCAATTGATATGTCCCTCTATGAACATTGACTCCTAGCTTTTCATAATAGGAGTCCATTGCATCTAAAACAACCTGTGGCTTTAATGATGATGCAGCTGAATCTAAATAATGAAGCGGTTTTACTTGATTAAAAATGGGAAACAATTTTCTAATCTCTTTTACATTCATCATATTCTTAAATTTACTAAATGAACAAATCGTTCTCTTAATGGCTCATCTTCAATCTCATCAATAACCGGTTGTAAAAAGCCATTAATAACAAGCCGTTCTGCTTCCTCCAAAGTTAATCCTCTACTTCTTAAATAAAACAAAACACTTTCCTCGATCTTGCCGATCGTTGCACCATGACCTGCTTTAACATCATATTCATCAATCAATAGAATTGGGTTTACTTCAATTTTTGCAGCATCATCGGTAATGATTCCCTTTAGTGTCTGAAAGGCATTTGCTTGTTTCATACCTGCCTCAATTTTTTCTACTCCATTTAAGATGATTTGACCGTTTTTGCTTGCAATTCCGATATTAGTCATATCACCATATGTGTACGGAGCCTTGTGCGTAATAAAAACATCAACTTTTTGAACATGATTTTCACTGGAAATAGCAACAGCACGCATTTTTACTTCTGCGCCCTCTTCTAGTAAATCTACACTCATTTTAGCAACCATCTTATTACTGACAAAGCCACCCACAAGCTCTAGCTTGGCATCGCGCTTAAGGCTGAAATAGTGCTCCAATAAGGCATTTTCGCTTTGTACCTCTGATACTAGCAAATACTTTACATTCGTATTTTGCTCTGCTGCAAAATGAAAGATATAATTATTGTTATCCTTAGCTCCATTTGCTAACTCTAACATAATTTTCACTTGTGTGTTTTCTTTAACGAGAATCTTTAACTCCTCGTGTTTTTGGTCATGAATAACAATTTTAATTGGTTCATCAAAGACTTGGTTTTTTGCAATGGTTAATTGATTATCAGCAAACGTAATATTGGAAGGTAATTTTTCGCTTATCGTATTGTTTTTGACATTAATTAAGCTCATTTGCCATTTCCTTCAAATTCAATACCTAGTTCATCTTTAACCCATTCATATCCGTTTTGATCAATTTTTTCAATTAATTCTTGTCCACCGCTTAATACTATTTTACCATCAATCATTATATGAACGAAGGTTGGCTTAATATGATCTAAAATTCTTTGATAGTGTGTAATTAGGATACAACCAAAATCATCATTGATCATACTACTGACATTTTCACCAACAACCTTTAATGCGTCAACGTCTAATCCTGAGTCAATCTCATCTAAAATTGCGAACTTAGGACGAATAACACGAAGCTGCAAAACTTCATTTCTTTTTCTTTCCCCACCACTAAAGCCTTCATTTAAATAACGATGAGCTAAACCGGGATTCATCTTTAAGTTTTCAACTTCTTTTTCATAGCGCATCGCAAACTCAAACAAACCGATTTCTTTGCCAGAAGTTGCATTTACGGCTGAACGCATAAAATCACTGTTTGTAACACCAGCTACTTCAGCTGGATATTGCATTGCTAAAAACAAACCCGCTCTTGCACGTTCATCTACTTCCAATTCAAATAAATCAACGCCATCTAAATGCGCCTCACCTTGTGTAATTTCATATTTCGGATGTCCCATTAAAGCACTTGCCAGGGTTGATTTACCTGTGCCATTGGGCCCCATGATTGCATGAACTTCACCTGATTTCACGTGAAGATTAACACCTTTTAAAATTTCTTTGCCTTCAATTTCGACATGAAGGTTTTTTATTTCCAAAACTGCCATAATTGCCTCCTTGTTTTTATCCATTATTATTATATAACATCTCTACTTTTAATGCCAAAAATACGCTAAAAATCAGATGATTTTACGGAAAACGTTTTCATAGACTAAATTACGCAAATAACTATGAACAGTTGTCTTTATTGTGTTATAATTTAAATGTAAATGAACCTTTTTTGTTCGTTTACAAGTTATAGTTGTATTTTTCTCCCAAAATACAAGTTTTATATAAGGTTCGACTGCCATCTTACTTTATATAAACCAGACCTAGAAAAAGGCTTCATGGCCTTTTTATTTTTTTACCACAAAAAAGGCACAAAATGAATGTGCCTTTTTGAATTTATTGCATAAAAACTATTCTTTTTTAGTTTTAGCAGCAGCTTTTACTTCTAGTTCCTTAATTTCTTGACGATAGCGTACTGCTTCCTCTTCAGAAGCTGACACATAATGTCCTGGTTCAACCTCAATTAAAGATGGCTGATTATCTGGGGTGTAGTTGTGCGCAGTAGCAGGATTGTACATAAAACGTTTACGGCGTCTCTCATAGAAAGGATCTGGTTGCGGAATAGCTGATAAAAGCGAACGAGTGTATGGATGCATTGGATGTCTGAAAATTGTTTCTGATTCTGCTAATTCAACAATTTTACCAAAATACATAACTGCAATCCGATCACTAAAGAACTTAACAACAGAAAGGTCGTGAGCAATAAATAAAATTGTTAGATTCAATTTCTTTTGTAGTTCTTTCAATAAGTTAATAATCTGTGCTTGAATTGATACATCTAGCGCACTAATTGGTTCATCAGCAATCAATAATTCAGGATTGACAACTAATGCTCGTGCAATACCGATTCTTTGACGTTGTCCACCTGAGAATTCATGTGGATATCTAAACGAGTGCTCTGGAACTAGTCCAACAACATCTAACGCTTCAAACACTTTGCGGTCAATTTCATCGGGGTCATTAACACCTGAAATGCGTAAACCTTCCGCAATGATCTCACGAACAGTCATTCTTGGGTTCAAGGAAGAAATCGGGTCTTGGAAAATCATTTGGATTTTCTTCATGATTTCATATGTTTCACCTTTAAATGCGTTGTCATGCTTCAAACCTTTAATGGCATCTTTTTGCTTGGCGATAAATTCGTCTCTCTTAGCTTCAATTTTCGCAATTTTTTCATTATCAACTTGATACTGATCAGGTCTTGCTTCACTATCTGCTTTAAGTTCTGCCAATTCTTGTCTTTCTTTTTCGATAAGCTCTTGTTTGCGTTCAGCATCTTCTTTTTTAAGAAGTTTGCGTTCAGCCTTATATTTCTGTTTAATTTCAACTTGCTTCTTTAGGAATGGTTTACATTCAAGAATAGCCTCTTTGGCTTCTTTCTTTGCTGCTTTGATGTTTCCTTTTAATGTTTCAAAGCCACCACCAACACGAGCACCTTTAAAATAGACTTCTCCATCTGTAGCGTCATATAATTTAATAATTGTCCGTCCGGTTGTTGTTTTACCACAGCCTGACTCACCAACTAAACCAAATACTTCACCTTCATAGATGTCAAAGCTAACATCATCGACTGCTTTAACAACAAGTTTGTTTTTACCAGAGCCGACCTTGAAATGTTGTTTTAAGTTTTTTACTTCTAAAGCTTTTACTCTATTTTCAGTCATTTACGGCCAGCCTCCTTTTCCTTCTTTAGACTACGTTCAATACGTGCTTTAAGAACGTTAGGCATTTCTACCTTTGGAGCATTCTCGTGTAATAACCAAGTTGCTGAAAAATGCGTGTCACTTATTTTAAACATTGGCGGTTGTTCGACAAAATCTATATCTAAAGCATACTTATGGTTACGTGGTGCAAAAGCATCACCTACTGGTGGGAAGTGCAAATCTGGTGGAGTACCAGGAATTACAAATAGCTGTTGCCCTTCTTTATCAAACTCCAAGTCTGGCATAGCCGACAACAGCGCCCATGTATATGGATGTTTTGGATTATAGAATATTTCATCTGCAGTTCCAATTTCAACAATTTTACCAGCGTACATTACTGCAACACGATCGGCTATGTTAGCAACAACACCTAAATCGTGTGTAATAAAGATAACTGAAAGATTTCTTTCAACTTTAAGTCTTTGGATTGTTTCCAATATTTGTCCTTGAGTCGTAACGTCTAAAGCTGTCGTTGGTTCATCACAAATCAAAATTTCAGCATTATTGGCTAATGCAATCGCAATAACAATTCTTTGACGCATTCCGCCTGAAAATTGGAAAGGATATTGTGTATATCTTTTCTCTGGCTCAGGAATGCCCACTTCACGCATTAATTCAATTGCTCTAACTTTTGCTTCTTCCTTGGAAACACCCATTTTTAGGTAAAGAGCTTCCGTAATTTGCTTTCCAACTCGCATAATAGGGTTCAAACTTGACATTGGGTCTTGGAAGATCATTGAGATCTTAGTACCGCGAAGCTTATGGAAGTCTTCCTCCGGTATTGTCATTAAGTCAATCGCTGGAGTTTCTCCCTTGCCTTCATTTGCATTCCCTGTTTCTCTTAATTCTTGATATTTTTTTAAGTTCTTTACATCATCGCTGTAGTAATAGATTGATCCCGCGTCATGAATCGCATTACCTGCAAGAATACCAATAATGGCTCTTGAAGTTACGCTCTTACCTGATCCGGATTCACCTACGATTGCCAGTGTTTCTCCACGGCGAAGCTCAAATTCAACACCGCGAACAGCTTTTAAAATTCCTTGTTGAGTTCTAAATGAAACATTTAAATTTTTAACTTCTAATACATTGTCTTTTTTCATTCTTACTCAACTCCTCTCAATGATGGGTTAAATGCGTCTCTTAAGCCATTACCAAATAGGTTAAATGATAACATTAGTAAAGAAACGAAGATACCTGGGAATAGGATTAGGAACCCTAAACTTGTGCTATCTCTTAAACGAGCCTGTGAATCTGCTAACATTCTACCAACACTTGTTGTGTTTGTATAGTTAATGATTCCTAGGTATGAATACGTTGATTCTGTAAAGATTACGCTTGGAACGTATAAAACAAAGCTTGTAATTAAAGTTCCAATTGCGTTAGGCAAAATATGTTTACTCATAATTCTAAAATCGCTTGCTCCAAGAGTACGTGCTGCTAATACATATTCACGTCCTTTATAACGATAGAACTGCGTTCTTGTTATTCCCTGGATACCAAGCCAGCCGGTTAAGACGAAGGCGATAATGATAACACCAACGCTACTACCCCATCTTAATACTAATAATGAAATCAATGCCAAGAACGGAATACCCGCTAATATCTCAACTAATCTTTGAATGATTAAGTCGACGTTACCACCATAGTAACCCGAGATTGATCCGACGATAACACCAATAATGATGTTAACAATCGCAACCACAAAGGCAACAATTAGTGATACACGTGCCCCACTCCACATTAATGTAAACCAGTCATAACCGTTATTGTTGACACCAAACCAGTATTCTGGTTGGTAATCAAATACTTCGTCTAAGAAAACAAAATATTCAACGACTACCCTGTGGGTTTGACCTTCTACTAAGGATCCGTCTGGATTGCGGAAAACTCTTTCTTCGCGTGTAACAATTCGACCAATTCCATCATTACCTTGAGCTTCATAAGCTGCCTTTAAGTCTGTTGTATTGATTGACATCGGTGATCTGCTTAACTGGTAGTTAACATAGTTGTAAAATTGAACAGTAACTTTGTATGTTCCATCAGCTGCCGGTTCAACTTTATCTAAGTCAGTGTATAAAATCTTACCATATTTCTCAATGTTTACAGGATCATCTAAAGCTCTAAGTGTCGCTAAATTTGAACTTACGATTGTTCTCTTTCCGTTAAACAGCGGAATCCAATCCAGTGCCTTAACGTATGGTGGAAGTTCCGTATAGCTAACTAAACGTTGAGCATGCAAAACATGGTTCTTTCTAAAATTATCTGGCTTAATAAATGGTCCAATAATTGCCATAAAAATTAAGATTAAAAGAATTATTGCGGCAACTAAAGAAGCTTTGTTTTTCTTAAAACGTAGCCATGCATCCTTGTAATAACCAATGGGCTTGGTTTCAAAAGCAGCGTCATGAGAATAATCTCTATCTGTGGCTAACTTAAACAAGCTTTTATCTAATTTCTTTTCGCTCATCGTTTTCCAGCCCCCATTCTAATTCTTGGATCAATGACTCCGTATGAAAGGTCAACGACTAACGTTGCAAGTAAGCCGATGAGAGTATAGAACATTAGGAGAGCCATAATTACAGGATAATCAGGTCTTGTACCTGCAGTTTGAATAAAGGATTCAATATATAATTTACCAATTCCAAATACTCCAAAAATTTGCTCAGTAACAAAAGATCCACTTAAAATACCAACTAATCCCCCAATTAATGCTGGTGCAATTGGTACCAAAGCATTACGAATACCGTGTCTAATTGTAGATTGACGACGGTTAAGTCCTTTTGTACGACATAAAAGCATGAATTCTGAAGTTAATACTTCCGTTAATTCTGCTCTTGAAACACGGGCTAGTCCTGCCACACTACCCACTGTTAACATAATTGTAGGTAAAATGTAACTCGACAAACCAATCCAAATATTCTTGCTGTAGTCACTACCTCTTAGTACGTTCCAAGGAACCCAGTTCAAATTGAACGCAAACAAGTACTGTAATAAAATACCAATAACAAAACTTGGCACAGAAATCAATACCATAACGCCTGTAGAAATGATATGGTCTGTTAATTTGTTTTTCCTAAGTGCAGCCCAAATACCTAGTCCGATTCCAATTGGAATTGAAATAAGATAAGGGACAATATTAATTCTAACTGTTACAATCAATCGCTTTCCGATCATGCTTGTAACTTCCTCAGGATACTTTAATGAGTAGCCTAAAGAGCCTTCTCTGGCAATATTGCCAACCCATCTAGTAAATTGCTGGATTATTGTTCCTTTACCTATGCCGTCCCTTTCTAGTAGTTTTTGCAAAATAACCGGATCAATCGAGGGATCATTTTCGATTTTCATCCCCGGCATTGATCTGATAAACGCAAAAACCATAAAAACAATGATGGCAGTTGTAACAAAGACTAATCCAATTCGTTTAAGCGAATATCTAATCATTATTCTACTCCATTCTCTTATTTACGACACAAACAACCCTAATGGAACTACCCATCAGGGTTGTCAATATCGTTTAATTGATTATGCTAAATATATAATAGTTCAGGTTAAGCTAGAAGCTTATCTGAAATACATATACTGCAATCCGCCCCAACCCATACGAGCATGGAATGCGTTTGCATCAAAGCCAACACGAGCACTGTAAATTGTAACACCAACGTTTGTGAATAATGGAATATTAATCATTTGACGTAATAATTCACCTTCAAGAGCTGCTGTAATGTTATCCATTTCGTCAGCTTTTCCTTCATATGGACCATAGTCTAAAACTGTGTAATAAACAGTGTCCCATAGATAGTCATAAGTGCCAGTCCAAATGCCTGCATCATCGTCTTCACCAAACATATCTAAGAATTCTTCAAAGACATCGACATAATCTTGTTGAATCTCAGTGCGATCTTCTTCATCAATTAGTAAGAACTCAGCTAGCCATTCTTCAACAGCTGCTTTACCATTAGTTAAGTCGGCACTTACAATAGCATTACCTGTATCAAATCCAGCTTCAAGGATATAAGCTGATCCAAGACCGCTTGAGTAAACTTGTAACATACCTGGTGCCCAGAATTGCATACCTTGCCAGCCACCAAATGTAACGTCAAAGTTACCTGTATCCCAGATTCCGCCTTCACCACTTAATTCTTCTGATGTAACAGGATTTTTCTTGAATTCAAATTTGTCTGCACCGAATACTTCTGCAAATTGTGCAGCCATCCAGTCAGCCATAATGTGGTTTGTTTCAGCATCTGCCATAGCAAATTCTAGAACAATTTTACTACCAGCAGTAATCTTGCCTTCTGTGACTAATTTATCATAAGCTAAATCAAATAAACGTTTAGCTTCAATTGGATCATAACCATCAGTATCTGGGGCATAATCTTCTAATACTTTTATACCAGCTGCAGAAGCACGATAGTTAACTGCGTTTTCTTCACTTGAGAAGTATTGTGATCCTAAAACACCATGAGTTGGTTCACTTGGTTTTCTAACATCTGCTGAGAAAGTAGTACGGTCAACTGCAAGGTACATAGCTTTTCTGAAATCAACATCTTGAATGATTGGATTTCCACCGTCTCTAGTTAGACCAAATGCAAAACGGAAGAATGTAGTAACTGGAGAAATCTTTAAGTTTGGATTTCCTTCATAATCTGCAAAGTAAGTTCCGCTAGCGTTTGCTAAGTCAAGACGACCTGCACGGAATTCTTGAATTGCAACAGATTGTGCAGTAATAACATCGTATCTAACAAATGGAATTCTAAATTGAGAAGCTCTATGGTTTTCTTCATTTCTTTGGAAAACGTAGTAGCCTTCTTCAACCCATTCAACTAGTTTATAAACACCAAATGATACGTGTGGATTAGCATGAGTACCATAGGTAGTACGTGTATCATCTTCAATTAGTCCAGCTTCGTAATTTTCAACATGAACAACTGATGTGATTGCACTTGCTAACCATGTCATAATGTGCCATTGGCTCTTCTTAACGTTTAATTCTAATCTAAATGTTAAATTATCAACAATTTCAAATCCAACTTCTTCCCAATCCATTGCTGGCCATTGTCCTGCTTCTTCATCCTCAGGATCAATATCAGCACCTTGTTTGAAGTAGCCTTCAGCGTTTTTTAGAGGAATGCTATCGCCAGAATAAAGGTTAGTAGCACGTGGGTTTAACAGTTTTGGATCTAATAACAATCTGTATGAATCACTGAATGTTTGAGCGTTAATTACTGTTCCATCAACAAATTTTAGATCGTTTCTTAGTTTGATTTCCCAAACTGTTCCATCTTCATTGACATCAATTGGTCTTTCAGTAGCCATTGATGGGAAATAGTTGTATGGAAGTTCTGATGCGTCAGCATAAACTGTACCAAAAGTAACTTTAGTTAAATCACCGCGGTTAGCTTCTGTAACAACGCCTGCATCAATCATTGCGTCCCAGTCATAGTCACCAATAAATAATGAATCACTCATTAATGAGTAAAGAGTTGATGCATCAGCCAATGTGATGAAGTGTGGGTTCATGTTAGGAACATTACCAAGATAAGTTCTATATGTGTTTCCTTGGGTATATTCTGCATCTTTCCAACGAGCTTCAATGACGATATTAGCAACGACAGGATCAGTGAAATCAAACTCTTCGTCTGTTCCTAGAATGTACCAACCATCGAACGAAAACCATTCTCTTGTTGGATTAGCTGGTTTAGTTGCCAATTTTCCTTCTTCAACAACTTGTGGAGCAACATATGATCCACCATTTGAGTTAAACGAAACAACGAATGATCCAATTGGAACTTCATCCCATACAGCAACTAATGTGATGTTGCTATTAACTGGAGTCGTAAAGTCATATTTTGTTCCGTCTAATTGCCACTCAACAAATATATAACCTGCTCTTGTTGGTGGGTTTGGTTCAGCAACAGTTTCACCTTTTTTAACATCAACAGCAGCAACTGTACTACCACCGGCACTGTTAAATGTTACAGTGAATGTTTTCTTGCCACAGGCGGCAAGTAAAGCAATGAACAAAACTATAAGTGTACTTGTAATAATTTTTTTCATTTTCTTTTTCCTCTCTCCTTTTTAGGTTTGTTAAAATTTTACTCTATTACTTCTAATTTGTCAAGAAAATCAAGGAAAATTGTTGTTTGATTCTAAATAAGGTTATGAAAACGATTTATTTTGTTAAAAATAGCTTTTTTTAATGCTTTATCTGTTCATTATGTTATACTTGATTTAGACTTTTTCACTTATTTATCAAAAGAAAGGACATGGTTTATGTTTAAGAAAATTTGGAATAGCCACTTCATCCGATCGACAATTATAGGAATCATTGTCGGTGCCTTCTTTTTTGGCTTATTCTTAATCTGGAGCAGCAATACCTCTTTAGTTGGGTTCATTGATGCGCTAACAATGGCTAGTTTGATCGTTTTTGCAACCGGATGGTTTTTATATTTCTCTAATGAAGGTGCCTTAAGTAGCTTGTTTTATGGAATGAAGACTTTCTTTAAGGGTATAGCTGGTAAGAGACCGGCAAAGTCTTATTTCGAAGAGATGAATGAACGTGAAAAGATCCCGAAAAATATTTACCGAGGTTTTTGGTTTGCATCCTTATTATATGCAATAGCTTTAGTGATACTCTATGTGGTATATGTTACCAATTAATGATTGCAAGCAAATGTTATAAAAACGCGCCGAAATTTCTCGGCGCGTTCTTTATTTTATTCGTTTCCTTCTAGACTATAATCCATTGATAAATATCTTTGATACATTGTCCAACGACGTTTTGCATCTGCTAGGTTTTGATCTAGCAATTCTTGTGCATGGTCGGGATTGATTTGAGCTAATTGTGAATATCTTGCTTCGCTCAACAGGAAGTCATGATATTTGTCCCAAACCGGCTTCTTGCTGTCGATTTGAAGCGGATTCTTACCAAGCACTTCTCTTCTTGGGTCAAATCTAAATGTTGGCCAATAACCACATTCTGTTGCAAGTTTGGCTTGACTGAATGAATTAGTTAATCCGCCCTTGATTCCGTGTTCAATACATGGTGCATAGGCAATCACGAGTGATGGTCCTTCATAGCTTTCGGCTTCTTTTAATGCCTTAATGACTTGTGCTGGTGAAGCTCCATGTGAAATTTGTGCTATATAGACATGTCCATAGCTCATTGCAATCGCTGCCAAATCTTTTTTCTTCGTTGGTTTGCCTGATGCTGTAAATTTAGCAATTGAACCCGTAGGAGCAGATTTGGAGCTTTGTCCTCCAGTGTTTGAATAAACTTCTGTGTCAAGAACTAAAATGTTAACATCTTCGCTATTAGCGATAACGTGGTCAATACCACCATAACCAATATCATAGGCCCAACCGTCACCACCCATAATCCATTGGCTAACCTTAATAAAGTAGTCTTTGATGGTTAGGAGCTCTTTAGCGTATGGTTTATCAATCTTTTCAAGTTCAGCAATGATTGGTTTATGAATCTTTCTTGTAACTTCTGCACTCTTGCGATTTTCTAGCCATTCATTAGCTAATTCACGTAATGTTTCTGGCATTTCATCGAGATGATCGACTAGCGTTGATTGGATACGATCGCGAACTGTTTCATAAGCGATTTTCATACCGAAACCAAATTCAGCGTTATCTTCGAATAATGAGTTGGCCCATGCCGGACCAAATCCTTCTGCATTTGTTGTGTATGGCGTTGATGGGAATGATGCCCCATAGATTGACGTACAGCCTGTTGCGTTAGCAAAGACCATGTGGTCACCATATAGTTGTGTAAGTGTCTTAATATAAGGTGTTTCACCACAACCAGCACATGCTCCACTGAACTCAAACAGTGGTTTGTTGAAGCTTAGGTTCTTGACGTTATCGGTTCCCATATCTTTATATGTTACTTCATTAAAGAAATAATCTGCTGTTTGTTGTGCACCTAGTGCTAATTGGTCTCCGATTGAAACCATTGCTAATGATTTAACTGGGGTTGGACATACTTCAACGCAGACACCACATTCTGTACAGTCAAGTGTTGAAACCTGGATTGTAAATTTATATGAATCTAACCCTCTACCTTTTGCCTGTAACATTTTTGCTGATTCTGGTGCGTTTTTCTCTTCTGTTTCATCTACTAAGAATGAGCGAATTACTGCGTGTGGACAGGCAAATACACATTGGTTACATTGGATGCAGTTTTCTTGTCTCCACTCAGGAACAAAGTTGGCAATTCCGCGTTTTTCATAGGCTGTTGTGCCTTGATCCATTCTTGCGTCTTCATAACCTAAGAATGCACTAACCGGAAGTGATTCGCCTTCGATTGCGTTAACAACATCAGCGATTCGTGAAACAAAATCAGGCCGTTTTTCAATTGCTTGTTTTGTTTCGTCTTCTAATAAAGCCCATTTTGGATCAACCTCAATCTTAACTAATTGCTTATAGCCCGCATCGATTGCTTCATGGTTAAGTTGAACAATCGCTTCACCGCGACGTCCATATGTCTTTTCAGCGTATTCCTTCATATATTCATTGGCTTTGTCTGCTGGCATTAAGTGTTCGTTTAGTTTAAAGAATGCCGATTGCATAATTGTATTTGTTCTTCTACCTAAGCCAATTTCATACGCTAGATCAACTGCGTTGATAATATAAAGATTTGCTTTTTTAATGGCTAATTGACGTTTAACCTTATTTGGTAAAAATGCTTCAATTTCCTCTTTTGGAGTTTGTGTATTTAATAAGAATGTTCCGCCTTCTCTAAGTCCTTTTAACATGTCATATTTTCTTAGGTATGTATCCGTTGAACAGGAAATAAAGTGTGGATAGTTTACCAAGAAAGTTGATCGGATTGGTCTTGGGCTGAAGCGTAGATGCATTCTTGTAACACCACCGGCTTTTTTAGAGT
>JBAYPP010000013.1:0-14660 GCA_041677585.1 Acholeplasmataceae bacterium | reverse complement strand
TAAAAGTTCAATTAGTGCCTTAACTGTTTTTAATGTTGAATCAGCAAGAGTAGTAATGGTTTTATCGCCATGAGGCAGGTAACCCAGATTAAAGACAACACCTTTAAAATCACTGACGTATTTAGGAATGTTTTCGTGACTATCTTTAACCAATGTTACATTATCAATCTTATTATTGGTTAATAATGCTTGGGTACTTGAAATAGCCTCTGCTTGTATATCGAAAGCGTAAACATGTTTTGTGATTTCAGCTAAAAAGAGCGTATCTAAGCCACGTCCCGCTGTCGCATCAACAACAACATCATCTTTTGTAAGCTGGCTCCTTAAGAGCAAATGAGCATATTCAACGATGCTTATCTTCATAATAATCACCCTGATATAAATTTAATCTTCGTAACTTTTTATCGATTTCGTTAGTGACAACAAACTTCTTTTTTGTCCATGTAGGCGCAATCAGCATTGAGGCAGGCGAATCCCCGGTCAAGCGATGAACGATAATGTCTTTTCTTAACCAGAGCAGCTGCTCCACAGTAACGTCAACATAGTCTTCTAAAGTTAACAAGGGCCAAGACTGTTTTAAATATTGACGGCCCATTTTGGTTTTTTCCATTAAATGGAGCATATGAATTTTGATGCCCTGAACGTCGAGGGAATTTAAATGTTTAACAGTCTCGATCATCATTTCCTTTGTCTCAAAGGGAAGACCATTAATAATATGGACGACAACTTCAATCTTTTTTTCTCGTAGACGTTTGACAGCATCATCAAAACAAGCCAAATCATGAGCTCTGTTAATTAAATCAGAAGTTGCCTGATGAATCGTCTGAAGGCCCAATTCAACTTGAACTGGCATTCTTTGGTTTAGCTCACCTAAATAGCAAACCACATCATCAGGTAAGCAATCAGGTCTGGTTGCGATACTCAGCATTACTAATCTTGGATCCAGAGTGATCGCTTCTTCATATAACTCCTTTAAACGCGCTAAAGGAGCATGCGTGTTTGTATTAGCCTGAAAGTAAGCGATGTATAAACCGTCTTTCCATTTTTTATTCATCAGCGCCTTTATTTCTTCAAATTGTGCCTTTAATGGCTTTGCCCTATTGCCGGCAAAGTCACCACTGCCTAAATACGAACAAAAAGTACAACCTCCAACAGCGACTGTTCCATCAATATTTGGACATGTAAAACCACCGTTTAAAGCAATCTTAATTACTTTTTGATTGTATTTGTGCAAATAATAGTTATTTAAGGTATTATAATGCTTTTCATGATTCATCAAATTCATTTAATTCACCGTCTTTATTTTATCATACATTATAGAATATGATATAATAACACGTAAGGAGTTGAAGCTATGTTTTCTCGTTTAAGAACCATCATTTCAAAAGCACCACTCGCTGTTTTTTTTCTTAAGGACAGATGGTTTCGTGTTATTTTTTATGTCTTGTTTGTCTCTTTAATTGCAATTTTACCGATGACTTTCAAACAGGTTGTAGGAAATGATACACAAAAATCACGATTGGATAGCTTTCAAACGGCTTTATCTCATTTAACAATAAGTCAAGTCAAAATTGAAAATTATCAGTTAATATATCAAAATGACGCTGATGCCAGAGTTGATTTTTTCCGTTTTGTTGTTGGAGACAAACCGCATACGCTGAATGCAGTGCACATTGTTTTTGCCAATGAAGGTATTAAAGTGGTAATCGCTGAGCAAGTAATCAATGAAGCTACTTATTTTAGTCTAGGAATCAATGATATTGACTTCACCAAGATGACAAGAAGTGAAAATCGGTTTATTGCCTACCAAATAAACGAGCTTTTAAGAGATATCCCCATAGTGTTTGCAATTGATTTAGTGGGACAATACATGGTAGTGCTTATTGACTATTTGTTTATCGCCTTAATGCTGGCCTTGATGTCATCACTGTTCTTTTTAAATGTTAAAATTCCGTTTGCCGATCGCTTTAAATTATCGCTTTATTTAACAACGATGTATGTCTTAAGTCAATTCTTTTTAACATTGATTGGTTATGAGCAGCTATCGTTTATTAGTATAATCGTCGTTTATATTTATCATGTATGGACCTACCGCAGCATTAGACTTGTGCCAAGGGGGGAGATCAAATGAACAAGCACAATAAATTTGATCTTTTTTTGAAGCAATCCAATTTATCACCTGTTTTGAAAAAGACAAAACTCAATCAAGTATATGTCTACTTAGAAGCAAGAAAATGGCTGTTTGACCTTCAAGTAAGCGAAGTTGTTGAACCAGAAGACTTAATCAATTTTATTGAAAGTGTTAAAAGCTATTTTTTAATTCCCAAGACAATCAAAGCCATTGATGTTGTTATAGGTTATGACAAGATTGATGGATTTAACAAGTTTGCCCAATCATACTTTGATTATGCTCTTTTGTTCTTGGCTAAGGAAAAACCAAGCATTTTGGCTTTAAGAAATTTTAAAACAGATTATGAAGACTTTAAATATTCGGTGGAAATTGATGCTGATAGTACGCATGTTTCCCATTTTTTTCCGCTCTTAAAGGAGCTGTTTTTAACATATGGATTCGAGGTTTCATTTGAAACGGTTGTATCAAAAGAACTTCAACCATTAAGTAAGCAAATAAAATCCAAGCTAGAAGAGCAGGATGAGATGCAAGTCAAAAAAGATCAAATGATAAAATCAACCCGAAGTAGACAAGAACAAGCAAAAATGGTTTTCAGTAGACGGTCATTGGCTCAGTCGGTTTCGATTAGTGATATACCGGTGGATCAATATCGGCTTGATCAATATCGCAATGAAAAAGGCGATACAAACTTTTTAGTCGAAGGAACTGTAAGTAAACTAGAAATTAGAAATTTAACAAATTCAACGCTTTTAAGCTTTGTTCTAGGTGATGAGGATGATGCAATCTATGTTAAAAAGTTCTTAAGAACAAAAAAGGATTTTGAAATTGCTGAAGCTTTAAAGGATGATCAGTTGATTCAAATTGAAGGCGAAGCGAAGTTTGATACCTTCCAAAGAGATGTGGTCATGTTTGCTCGAGCAATCCATCAAATTCAAGCGCTTAAAAAAGAAGAGAGATTAGATAAAGCGAAAGAAAAGAGAGTTGAATTTCATGTTCATACCAAAATGTCAAATATGGACGGGGTTACAAGTGCTGCTGATTATATTGATCAAGCCGTAAAATGGAACCATAAAGCAATCGCATTTACTGATCATAATGGCCTTTATGCTTTTCCGGAAATACATAAAGCAGCCAAAGGCAAACCGATTAAACCAATTTATGGGGTTGAATTAGATTTTGTTGATGAAGGAAATTTCCAAATCACTTCAAATTGTGATCAAGATTATGTTCTTTCACAAGCGGCCTATGTTATTTTTGACGTAGAGACGACCGGTTTATCTAATACAAGAGATAAAATAATTGAAATAGCTGGTGTAAAAGTCGTTCAAGGAGCAATCGTTGATCGTTTTCAGGCGTTTGTCAATCCGCATGAGCCTCTTTCGGAATTTACAAAGGCTTTGACAAACATCACCGATGAAATGGTTGAGGACGCTGACTCCATTGAAACTGTTTTACCACGATTTCTAAAGTTCATTGAAGGATCAATTTTAGTTGCACATAATGCACTATTTGATATTGGACATATTGAAGAAAATGCAAAACGATCAAAGCTAGATTTTTCTAATACTGCAATCATTGATACTCTGAATTTAGCCAGGTATTTTTATCGTGATATATTGAAGCGATTTAATTTGAAGGCAGTTGCCAAATATTTCAAAGTCAGTTTAGAATCACATCATAGAGCTGAAAATGACGCTGAGGCAACAGCGAATATTTGGTTACATATCCTAGCGGATTTAAACCAAAAAGGAATCAAAAACTATCGAGATATCAATCAGGCAATTGACAAGAATGAGGCTGCAAAAGTAATAATGCCTTATCATGTCAACATTCTGGTAAAAAATCAAGTCGGCTATAAAAATCTTTTTAAGGTCGTTAGTAAAGCCTTAACTGATAATTTTTACCAGGGAGCAAGAACTTTAAAATCGGTTGTGGAACAACACAAAGAAGGTTTACTGATCGGAAGCGGTTGTTATAAGGGCGATGTTTTTGAAATGGCATTAAACCGAAGCGACGAGGACTTAAAAAAAGCGATTGCGTATTATGATTATATCGAAGTTCAACCACCTCAAGCCTATCGTCATTTAAGAGAATCGCTTGGAGTAAACGCAGATGAGATCATCGAATCAATCATCTTAAAGATTGTAAGAACGGCTAAGTCGTTAAACAAGACTGTTATCGCTTCTGGCGATGTTCATTACTTGAATAGAAAAGATGTTTTATACCGTGAGATATACATTAGAACTCCGCTAGTTGGTGGAGGAATCCATGATCTGCAGAAATATTCTGAAATACCTGTTCAACACTTTTTAACAACCGAAGAAATGTTGAAAGAGATGCGTTTTTTAGGTGATGATTTAGCTTTCGAAATAGTTGTTAAAAACACCAATTTGCTAAATGATTCAATTGAACCAATTCAAGCATTCCCTAATGCATTATTCTCATTGCCAGATGATGCATTTAAGGATCTTTTAGGCTTAGACAGCATCGCAGTTGAGGTTAAGCGTTTGGTGTTTGAACAAATGGGACGCTTCTATGGTGAAAATCCACATCCACTTGTTTCACAGCGAGTTCAAAGAGAATTATCCAATATTATTGATAACCAGTTCGCACCAATTTATTATATTTCCCATCTATTAGTTAAAAAATCACTAAGTGATGGTTATTTAGTTGGTTCGCGTGGATCAGTTGGTTCATCCTTGGTTGCTACGCTGTTAGAGATAACGGAAGTCAATCCCTTAAAGCCACATTATCGTTGTCCAAACGGAGATTTCACGGTCTTTGAATTAACTGAAGAAGAAATGTTGACTTATGGAGTGACAAAAGAACAACGTGATTTTCAACCATTTTTTAAAGGTGTTCAATCAGGCTTTGACCTACCGACTCATCATTGTCCACACTGCAAAACAAAACTTGAAAAAGATGGTCATGATATTCCCTTTGAAACATTCCTAGGTTTTGATGGTGATAAGATTCCTGATATTGACTTAAACTTTTCAGGTGATTATCAATCTAAGGCACATGATTATGTTCGTGAGCTTTTAGGTGAAGATCACACCTTTAGAGCAGGAACTATTCAAACCGTCAAAGAAAGAAACGCCTTTGGTTACGTTAAAGGCTATCTAGAAGATAAAAATTTAGAAGTAAGAAGCGCACAGATCGAGCAATTGGCAAAACGAATTGAAGGTGTAAAACGTTCGACCGGCCAACATCCGGGAGGAATTGTTGTTGTACCAAAGAACAAGACAATTTTTGATGTTACACCAATCCAGTTTCCGGCCGATGATGTAAACTCCGAATGGAAGACAACTCATTTTGATTACCACTCATTTGAAAACAACCTCCTAAAATTAGATATCCTTGGTCACGATGATCCAACAATGATTAAGTTTTTAATGGATTATGTTGAAAAACATCCGGATGAATTTCCCTTTGCTAGAGCCCAAGATATTCCGTTAGATGATCCCAAGGTGTATAAACTCTTTTCTGATACAAGCATTATTGGCGTCAAGCCAGAGGAGATTCTAAGCGATGTCGCATCCCAAGGAATTCCGGAATTCGGCACACCGTTTACACGACAGATGCTGCTTGATACAAAACCAAAGACATTTGCCGGTCTTGTTAAAATTTCGGGACTTTCTCATGGAACCGATGTTTGGTTAAGAAATGCCCAGCAATTGATTAATGGCCACGAAATTTATGGAACAGTGTCAATTGAAGAGATTATTGGGTGTCGTGATGATATTATGACGCAGTTATCAACACAAGGGATGTCACCATACAAGGCATTTGAGATTATGGAGTTTGTTCGTAGAGGAAATCCTAGTAAAGATAAGGCAACCTGGTTAAAATATGAACAAGAGATGCGGGAACATAAAGTACCAGAATGGTATATTTGGTCAGCTTCACAAATTAAGTACATGTTTCCTAAAGCACATGCGGCAGCATATGTTATTATGGCGATGCGGATTGCCTGGTTTAAGATTTATAAACCGGAACTGTTCTATAGCGGCTTTTTCTCAATCAGAGCGGTTCAATTCGATTATGAAACAATGATTGCTGGTTCAAACGCTGTTAGAAATAAGATAAACATTATTAATAATGAGAAAAATTTAAAGGTTAAAGAAGAAGATTTATTAGTAACCTTAGGTGTTGCATTGGAGATGCAAAGACGGGGAATAAAATTTCTACCAGTTGACATTAATTTATCAGAAGCTACTATTTTCAAGATGGAAGAAGGTGGCATTAGAATGCCATTTAATGTAATTGATGGATTAGGTGATTCAGTCGCTTATGATATTCTTGCTCAGCGTGAAGAAAAACTGTTCACGAGTAAGAACGATGTGAAAAATAGAACCAAGATTAATAAATCTGTTTTTGAAAGATTAGAAACTTTTGGTGCATTTGATGACTTAAATGACGAAAATGATGTGATTGAGTCAGGTTTGTTTGCACTTTGATAAAAGCTATATTATAATTAGATTATAAAAGGAGAGATGTTTATGCGCATGAGAAGTACAAATCCAGTTTTTGCCTCAATTGAAAAAAGTAATGATTACGTAATAGAAGGTGGAGCAAGTTACCGCGGAATTACGATTAAAACAGGACTATTCTTTTTAGTGACTGTTCTAACGGTTTTCTTTGTTCATACTGCGATTAGAACAGGCAATAATTTAGATTTAGTTATTGCTGGTTTAGCCCTATCAGGTATTGTTGGTTTTGTTAGTGTTATAATTGCTTCGTTTGTTCCTAGACTGGCAATGATCTTTGGCTTTCTATATGCATTTGCCCAAGGATTCTTCTTAGGGTTCTTGACTTTCATTGCTGACTTATATGCACCGGGAACAGCCTTGACGGCTTTAATAGGAACTGGTGCGGTATTTTTGGTGATGCTCTTTTTATATCGAAGTAAAACCATTCGTGTAACATCACGTTTCCGTAAAGTAATGATTACAAGCTTATTTTCTATTGTTATCTTTATGGTTTTGTTTGGGATCTTAAATTACGCAGGTATATTTGCTGGTTTGCAAATTCCATTTCCAGTTTTATTTTTAATCAATGTTTTCCTAATTCTATTTGCGGCATTGATGCTAACGCTTGATTTTGATAGAGCGGAATCAATTGTTGAAGGCGGAGCAGATTCGCGCTATGAATGGATTGTTTCATTAGGCTTGATGATTACTTTAATCTGGCTATATGTTCAAATGATTCGCTTGATTATTTTAATTGTAAGTTCAAGAAGCAGAAGCTAGGAACTGAAAAATAACTAGTGTTTGTGCCTATCTAAATAGATGGGCACTTTTTTTAATGTATTTATTTTAAATAAAATAAAAAGAATGTCATTTAGGCGTTATCATGATAAAATGAAGATAAACTTATATTGGAAAAGGAAGTTTATCTATGGATATTAAAGAACTTAAAAAAGTAGAAACAGAAGTTATCGCAAAAATCAAACAGGCAGCAACCATCCAAGAAGTCGAAGATATTCGAATTTTTTATTTTAGTAAAAAAGGAGTTGTCGCTGCTTTAATGTCAGAATTAAGGAATATTGATCCAACCGAAAGGCCTACTTTCGGACAAGCAATCAACGAGTTAAAACAAACGCTTGAAAGTGCCCTGCAGTCAAGAAAGGACTTCTTCTTAAAAGAAGCGCTTTTAACCCAATTGGAAACGGAAAAAATTGATGTTACTTTGCCGGGATATCAATTATATTCAGGATCAATTCATCCGTTGAATCAAGTGATTGAAGAAGTTGAAGATTTGTTTATTGGTTTAGGTTATGAGATAGCGACAGGTCCTGAATTGGAACTTGATTATTATAATTTTGAAATGATGAATTTAGCTAAAGACCATCCTGCAAGAGCGATGCAAGACTCATTCTATATTGATGAAAACACACTTTTAAGAACACATACATCACCAGTTCAAGCTAGAGTTATGTTAGCTAAAAAAGGGCAGCCTTTTAAAATCATTTGCCCAGGAAAAGTTTACAGAAGAGACGATGATGATCCAACACACAGCCATCAATTTATGCAGATTGAAGGAATGGTAATCGATCAAAACATTTCCTTTGCGAATCTAAAGGATACATTGTTAAAAATGGTTCGTCATCTATTCGGTGAAAACCGTGAGATTAGGCTTAGACCATCGTACTTCCCGTTTACAGAACCAAGTGTGGAAGTAGACGTGACTTATCGGAAAAAAGATAAATCAACTGGCTATATTGAAGTCTTAGGTGCAGGGATGGTTCATCCTGAAGTTTTAAGAATGGGTGGTTATGATCCCAATAAATTCCAAGGCTTTGCATTTGGAATTGGGGTTGAAAGAATTGCATTCTTGAGATATCAGATCGATGATATCCGTCATTTTTATACAAATGATGTTCGCTTTATAAATCAGTTTAAAGGGGAAAGTAAGAAATGAATATAACAGAAAGTATGCTCAAGCGTTGGCTTGAGATTCCAAAAAACATTTTTGATTTGACAAATCAACATATTATTGAAGTTGAATCCTTTAAACCTTTGATTGAAGCCTCTAATCTTGTTACAGGGCATGTTTTGACGTGTGAAAGACATCCAAATGCAGATACGTTAAGTCTAACAACAGTTGATTTGGGCAATGAGGTTACCCAGATTGTATGTGGTGCTGCAAATGTGGCGGCAGGACAATATGTAATCGTTGCTAAACCAGGAGCGGTTTTACCTGGTGATTTTGAGATTAAGCCAACAAAGATAAGAGGGATTGAATCAAACGGAATGATCTGCTCTTTAGAAGAACTGGCGATTCCTAAAGCTCATATACCAAAAGAATTTGCAAGCGGTATCTATTATTTTGACAAACCAGTTAAACTAGGCATATCACCACTTGAATTACTTGGCCTGGCTGGTTTTAATATGGAACTAAGCCTGACTCCAAACCGTGGTGATTTATTATCTGTTTTAGGCTTTGCTTATGATTTGGCAGCGATGATGGATGTGAAAGTTAATGAGCCAAAGTTTAAAATTGCTGAATCTGGTCAGCAAAACCCAATTGAGGTTCAAATTGATTCACCAGGCTGCGGTAGATATTATACCCGTTTTGTTGAATCACTTGAGCTTAAGGAGTCACCTTTATGGCTAAAGATGGCTTTATTAGCCAATCAAATTGAACCTATCAACGTAGTTATTGATATTTCTAACTATGTGATGCTAGAATACGGAGTTCCACTGCATATGTTTGATTATCAGCAGTTGAGAAAAGATAAAATTGTTATTCGTGACGCACATAAAAATGAAAAGGTTGTCTTATTAAACAGTGAAACAAAAGTGTTGAACGAAGAAGATATTGTTATTACAAATAATAATGAAGTGATTGCCGTTGCCGGAATTATGGGTTGTGAGAATTCAATGATTTCAGATAAGACAAAATCAGTTGTTATTGAAGCTGCATACTTTGATTCAAGAAGAATTGCAAAATCAAGCAAACGCCTAAACATTAAGAGTGAAGCTTCATTACGCTATGAACGTGGCCTAGACGATAAAAGAGTTGAAACAGCTTTAAACAGAGCAACGGAGTTATTAATCGAATTAGCCGATGCAAAGATCGCAAAAGGTGTAAACTCGCAAATTGTTGGTGATTTTAAAACACCGATGATCAAGATTACTGTTGCGGAAATCAATCAATTATTAGGAACTATTCTTGTAGAAGATCAAGTAGTCGATTATTTAGCAAGGTATCGTTATACAGTAAGCAAAAAAGATGATGAACTAGTTGTTAAGGCACCGAACGATCGAAAAGATATAACAATCAAAGCGGATGTAATTGAAGAAATAGCACGTATCTATGGTTTAAACAGGATTGAATTGCAGCCAGTTTTGGCAAGTGGCATGGGAAAGCTTAGCAAACAGCAAAAAATGTTACGTAAATTAAGACATTTCTTAGCAAATCTAGGTTTGCATGAAGCTATCAACTATAGTCTATTAGACGAAAAAGAAGTTTATCATTATGCAAAGATTGGTGAAATTGTCAAAATCCTGCAACCACTTAGTGATGATAAAAACACTTTAAGACAAAGCTTGATTACTGGTTTGCTAAACAATGTCAGTTATCATTACAAACGGCAAATTTCTGATGTAGCACTGTTTGAAATCGGACATGTTTTTGCAAAAGGAATCGAAACTCAAAACCTAAGTGTCATTGCTAGTGGTAATTGGCACCAATACCGGTTGAAAAAGACGAGCTTTAAGGCAGACTTTGCTTTAGGTAAAGGAATCTTGAATTCGATTACACAATTCTTGGGTGTCGAATTCAGGTTTGAAGCAACCAAAATAATTGACCGTTTCCATCCCTATAGGCAAGCAAAAATAATTTATAAGGATCAACCGATTGGTTATATCGCTGAAGTTCATCCTTCTGTGTCAAGACAGCTTAAGATTGATCAAACAGTCGTTTTTGAAATCAATTTAGATAGCTTGGCAAATGAAAAACCATTCACGTATCAACCAGTTTCACGTTATCCGAGTATCAGTCGTGATTTAGCATTGTTGGTTGATGTGAACACGGAAGCACAAGTGCTATTCGATATGATCCACCAAACAGCTGGCAAACATTTGATTCAACTAGATATTTTTGATGTCTATCAAGGTGAAAATATTCCCGAAAATCAAAAATCAATTGCGTTTAGATTATTATTCAATCATACAGAGAAGACGTTAGAAAATGATGCTGTTGATTCAATCATGAAAAGAATAAGCAAGCGTCTAAAACAAGAACTTAACGCCGTTGTGCGTTAAATAAAGGTGGTTTATGTTAATTTATGATGTAACACACGATGAGTTACTACATCGATTGTTGGAACAAGGTTTTAAAAAATATCGTTGTGAGCAAATTTGGCAATGGCTTTATAAAAATAAAGTAGCCAGTTTTAAAGAAATGACTAACTTGCCAGGTGATTTGCTGTTATGGCTAGAGGAAAATTTTAAATTTAATGCACTTGAGTTAGTTGTTAAACATCAAAGCTACGATGGAACGCTTAAGTGTCTTTATGCGTTGCATGATGGGCATTTGATTGAAACGGTCTTGATGAAGCAAAACTATGGCAATAGCGTCTGTGTCACAACACAAGTTGGTTGTAATATTGGCTGCTCTTTCTGTGCATCAGGTCAGTTAAAAAAGAAAAGAGATTTGACTTCTGGAGAGATTGTTGCTCAAATTATTGAAACAGAACGCATCTTAGGTGAAAGAGTATCACATGTTGTGGTAATGGGAATTGGTGAACCGTTTGACAATTATGATAATCTGTTACAGTTCTTAGAGACAATTAACGATGCTAAAGGTTTAGCGATTGGAGCAAGACATATTACTGTCTCAACAAGTGGAATCGTGCCTAAAATAAGAGCATATGCCGATTTTCACCTGCAAGTCAACTTAGCCGTTAGCTTGCATGCACCAACAAATGAAATACGTTCAAGTATGATGATGATTAATAAGAGATACCCAATTGAAGAAGTTATTGAAGCAATCAAATATTATATTGCTAAAACGAACAGAAGAGTTACGATTGAATATATTCTAATTGATGGTGTAAACGATCAGAAGGAAACAGCTTTGGTTTTGGTTAAGTTATTGCGGGGTCTGAATGTATATGTTAATTTAATACCTTATAATGAAGTTATTGAAGCACCATATAAACGCTCAAAATCGGATACAATGATGAAATTTCATGACATATTGATGAAGAATAAGATTCAATCAACGTTAAGAAAAGAACAGGGTCACGATATTAATGCAGCTTGCGGTCAGTTAAGAAGTCAACAGATGGGAGTGAAAGGTTGAAAAAAGGATTTATTACTAAAATCATTTCAAATCAATACACACTAATTGATTTAGAAACTAAAAAAAGTCATATCGCAGTCGCAAGAGGAAAGCTACGTTACCAAGTTGTTGATGAAGAAAGCTCATTTAATATTAAGCAAACAAAACGATCAAAACTTGAACAAAAGATTATGACAATAACACCGAAAGTCGGTGATTATGTCAATTTTGATTTTGTCGAAGATCAAGTGATTATCTTTGATATTTTGCCGCGTAAAAACGACTTAGTACGACCAGATGTTAGTAATATTGATCAAGTTTTACTTGTTTTTTCAGCTGTCGATCCCGCGTTTAGTTTTCATTTACTAGATCGGTTATTAGTTGTTATTAATCAACAAGAAATTCCTGCTTTATTAGTAGTAAGCAAAATTGATTTGATTGAAGAAGAACAATTAAAGCAACTAAAGGAAGACTTAAAATATTATGAAAAAATCATTGAAAATATTGTCTATGTCAATAGCAAGCAAAAAATTGGCGTTGATGTTTTATTTGACGTCTTTAAAGATAAAGTATCAGTTTTAGCCGGTCAGACGGGGGTTGGAAAATCGACCTTGGTTAACGCTCTTATCCCGGGGCTTGAATTAAAAACACAAGCGATTTCAAAAGCACTTGGTCGTGGTAAACACACTACTAGACATACTGAACTGTATCCTTTTAGAGATGGTTACCTAGTGGACACGCCGGGCTTCTCTAAAATTGATTTTCTCCTCTTTCATGAAGATGAGCTTAAACAGTTTTTCCCTGATTTTGCTCAACTGAGTGAAAGCTGCAGGTTTGGTTATTCATGTCTACATGAAAACGAACCAAATTGTGCAGTAAAAAAAGCAGTTCAAAACAAGGAGATTTTACCTTCACGTTATGAGAACTACATCATTTTTTTAACGGAAATAAAAAATCAAAAAGAAAGGTATTAAGTGATAAACATGAAAATTGCACCGTCTATTTTAACTGCAGATTTCACTAATTTGGCTGATGAAATCAAAAGCGTGAGTTCAGCGGACTATTTGCATATTGATATTATGGATGGACACTTTGTCCCTAATATTTCCTTCGGACCAGCCATAACAAAAGCGATCAGCAAGATAGCAAAAATTGATTTGGATGTCCATTTAATGGTTAAAGATCCACTGTTTTGGATTGATAGGTTCGCGTTTGACAATACGACTTATATTACTGTCCATGTTGAATCAGAAAGGGTCCATGAAGCGATTAAAGCGATTAAGGACAAAAATATAAAAGCTGGTATATCTTTAAAGCCAAACACGCCAGTGGCCTTTGTTTCACCTTTATTAGGAGAAATTGACTTAGTGTTAGTAATGACAGTTGAACCAGGGTTTGGTGGACAATTGTTTATGTCAGACATGCTGGACAAAGTAAAAGAGTTAGTCAAGCTTAGAGAGAAATACAACCTTAATTTTGTAATTGAAGTTGATGGTGGTATTAACGAAAAAACAGCCCTTTTGTGTAAAGAGGTTGGTGTTGATATTGTAGTTGCTGGAAGCTTTTTATTCAAACTTGAAAACAGAAAAGAAGGAATTGAAAAACTAAGATGAGAGTACTGGTAATAACCCATCCTGTTCCAAAAGATATTAAAACATTTATGAAACTTGAAGAAGATGACTTTATTATTGCCGTCGATCAAGCTGTTTTAGCTTTGTATAAGCAAAGAATACCGATAAACTTGGCAGTTGGCGATTTTGATTCATTAACAAATCCAGGTCTTTTGACACAACTTAATGTTGTCAAATTAGAAGTGGAGAAAAATGTGACGGATACTTATCAAGCAATCGTTGAAGCGTATAAATTGAATCCAGATGAAGTCTATCTGATCGGCGGTATTGGTGGAGATCGCATTGAGCATTTCATAGCTCATCTAACCCTCTTTTCAGATTTTCCCAAACTGAGGATTAAAGATGAAAAAAGCACGCTTTATCTTTTAGAAAAAGGAGTGCATGAACTTAAATTTTTGAGCCATATCTCATTTTTTGGTTATCCTGAGTGCGAAATTTCTTTAGAAGGATTTAAATATACCTTGGATGAATACAAAATGAAGCTATACGATCAGCTTGGCATCTCAAATTATCTTGTGGATAATACCGGAGTTGTTACAATCCATGAAGGAAGAGTTTTAGTCATCTTAACCGAAAAAGAAAAAAATAAAAAGGCTCATTAGCCTTATTATTTTTGCGAATAAAATTATTGTAGTTATTAAACGCGTTCCAAGTTATGTTTCTTTAAAGCTCTTGCAGAAACTCTAACCTTTTTAACTTGACCATTTTCATCCTTAATGCGAATCGTTTGGAGATTTACTTTCCAGACGCGACGTGTTGCATTTAATGCATGACTGCGTTTGTTTCCTGACATTGTTTTTTTACCTGTTACGTAGCATTCAGCCATATTCTCACTCCTTTACTGCACAAGTTAATTTAACATAAAAAATAAAAAAAAGCAACTACATTAGATAAAAGAATGCTAAAATAACCAACAAACGCATTTATATCACAAATAACATAATTGTATCAAAAAAAATACTTTGTGATATAATATGCATATAGAGTAATTGTTTAAAAAAAAGTTGCAATATCAAACTATATTTGTTATACTATTCTGGTGAAAACATTTACTTTGTTTTTTCTAAGCAAACCAATATTTTACAAAGCATAGAGGAGGGTCATAC
>JBAYPP010000012.1:0-14692 GCA_041677585.1 Acholeplasmataceae bacterium | reverse complement strand
TTTCCCGAATTGTGAATAAATTGTTTCAAGTCAACTTTATTAGTAAAAGGAAAATAGGTGATGCGAATGATTATCGTTTCATTTTAGCTTTTTCAGAAACATTTGAAGCTTTTTTTACGATCTCTGATTTTTCATTAAACATTGAAAGAGGCGAAGAAGTTGTTTATATTCGCAATGAAAATCTATTCAATCATATGCGTTTAAGAAAAACCGAAAGTTTATTAATTTTAGTTATTCGTATCTTATATCAGCGTAAAAAGGATTTAATTACACTTGATGAAGATGTTGAAATCTTTTTGCATGAAATTCACAATGAGTTAACAAGAATCGGTTATTTAGATAACAAAAGAATTACGAAAGACCGTCTAAAACCAGCTTTAAGTTTCTTAAGAAACTACAACATCATTGACTATATTGACCGTGGTCTCCACGATGATGCAAGAATTAAAATATATCCAACAATCCTTTTCATTACTAACCTAGAAGGAATCAAAGGTGTAATTGACAAACTAGAAGGTTACCTGGAAGGACAAACAGAAGGGGGCTTTGAAGATGAAGAAATTGACGAAGATTAAGCTAGTCAACTGGCATTTATTCTCCAACCAAACAATTGATATTAAAGAAAATGCCCTGATTTCTGGTGAAAACGGTTCCGGGAAATCAACGCTTCTAGACGCGATGCAGTATTTGCTGGTTGGCGGTAAAAGCGGAGCGAAGTTTAACATTGCTGCAACCGATGATGCTAAACGGACCTTAGAAGGTTATGTTCGTGGCAGAATTGGAGCAGAAAACAAAGAAAACTTACGTCCAGGCGATGTAATTACGCATGTATCATTAGAGTTTTTTGATGAACAAAGCAAACAGTTTTCAATTATTGGTGCGGTTTTAGAATTGCCAAAAAACGGAACTCTAAAAGAACGTTTATATTTAATTGAGAACATTTCAATTCATGATGATTTATTTTTAGAGAAAAAATATCCGCGTGATTACAAGAGCATGAAAACATACTTAAAATCACTTGAGATTGATTTTAAGCCATTTGAAACGCAAAAAAAATATCGCGATGCACTTGCACGCTTTTTTGGGATGGACTCAACCAAGTATGCAAGAATTCTACCAAAAGCGCTAGCGTTTAGACCAATTGATTTGCAGGCATTTGTCTTTGAGTTTTTATTAGATGACAATCCGGTTGACATCAGGTCATTAAAAAATAACGTTGAGCAATTAAAGAAAGTTGAACAACAGATTAAGCAGGATCGGGAAAAGCTAGAAAAACTGGATTTAATTGTTGATGCTGGAACAGAAATCCAACAAAGCAAAGATCAAAAGGATATCAACGCTATTTTGGAAAAACTAAATTGGGTTGAAAAAAGAGAAGAATTCATTAAAGAACATGAGGCAAAGCTTGTCCAAATTGAACAAAAATTAGAATACCTACGGGAAGTTAGGGCTCAAATCAGTGAGCAGCTGGAAGAAAGCGACCAAGCAATCCTACAATTGGAACAAGCCAGAAGCAATCATGATTTATCACAAACATTAGCTCAATACCAAGATGCACTAGATAAAAAGACAAAAGAATACGAACAACAAAAAGAACTTGTTGAACAAGTAAAACATGCGCTTGAGAAAGAGTTCAATTTAATTAAAGAGTTATTACTATTATTGCCAAACCAAACAATGAAGGCTTTTGTTGAGTATATGCAAGTAAACCAAGATCAGCTTGAAACATCAGAGCTAGTTTTCCATTTACAGGCTTTAGCAACAGAAGTAACATCATACTCGCAAGCTTATCATACTGAAAAAGATAAAACTGAAGCAGAAATTCGAGGTTTATCAGATGAGATTAGAGTTTCGCAAGGCAGATTAAACCAACTGAAGAGGTATGTAAAAACATATCCTGCTTACGTTGACAACTTGATTAAAGCAATCAACGAAGGTTTATCAAGTCATTATCAAAAAGAGATTCGTGTTCGCCCGTTATGTGAGTTAATTGAGGTTGAAGATGAAAAATGGCGAAACGCAATAGAAGGTTATCTAAATACGCAAAGATTTGATATTATTGTTGACCCCAGTTATTTTAATGATGCCTTGGATATTTATGATCAAGTTAAATTTGAACAAAAGATTTATGGTGTTGGTCTAGTTAACACACAGAAACTAACGGCTTACCAGCAAACAGCTCCCGATACTTTGGCTGACAAAATTTCAACCGACCATACACATGCAAGAAACTATGTGAATATGCTGTTAAATAGTACATATTGCGTTGAAAATGTGCATGAACTAAAAAATCACAATCGTGCGATTACACCGAGTTGTATGACTTACAACAATCATACAGCCAGACAATTGAACCCGAGAACGTATGAAGTACCCTATATTGGTAAACAAGCAACATCGATACAGATTGAGCAGGAAACGAAGAAACTGCAAGAATTAGAAAAGAAAATTGATAAATTGCATGATGTTTCCGAAAAATCAAGTCGAATTGTTCGTTTGCTTCAGCAATCAAAGAGTGTTCAATTAATGCATCAAAACCAAATTCGCTTTATTGATCTAATTAAGCAAACAAGACGTGAATTAGCCAGCATTGAAGAACAGCTTCAAGCGTTGAGTCAAGACCAAAACTTGGAAAAATTAGCGCAAAAAGTTGAACAAGAACGAAACAATAGACGTCAACTAAGACTTGATCTTGAACGTGTTGCAGGTGAAATTGCCACAGAGCGTGATGAACGTCAGCGCTCATTGAACCAAATTGAGGAAATGCAAGAAAAAGTAGAGGACTTCAACAAGGAACAAAGAGAATTACATCAAAAACATCCAGAGAAACTAAGCGTAGCAAACACGCAATTCTATGCGCTCAAGCTTAAGTATAAACAAAACCATGAAGCGATTAGTGAGTATTTAGCACGATCATCGGTTAGTCTTGATACGCAAATGATTAAGGCGGAAGCTAACCTGTTAAACCATATGCGTGCATACATCCAGCTTTATCACTTTAGTGCTGCACCAACTTTGGAGTATTTGATTCACTTTGAACAGGAAGCAGAGCTGATTCGCAACAATAACTTAATTAGTTATGAAGAGGAAGCGACCGGGTTAAGAAGAAGTTCAGAAATTAGCTTTAAAGAAGAGTTTGTTAATAGACTAAGAGACTCAATTGAAAAGGCCCAACATCAAATTGCGGAGTTAAATGTTGCTCTGCAAAATAAAACATTTGGATCAGATGCCTATCAATTGATTTGTAGAGCAAGTGAATCACCGGATTATAAAGTTTATTACGATATGATAATGAGCAATGACTCTGTTTCAAAACATACATTATTCACGGAAGGGTTAACAAAACGAAATGAATCGATCTTAATGGAATTGTTTGAAAAGATTGCCTCAAATGATCCTGAATTTGATCAATTGACTTATAAGTATCTGGATTATCGCAACTATATGTCGTATGATATTGAAGTAACAAATGAAAACGGTAATAAATCGTATTTCTCAAAAGTTTCAAGAGAAAAGAGCGGTGGGGAAACACAGGTTCCATTCTATATTGTTATTGCCGCATCATTCCAACAATTGCTAACGAAGAATAGACGTGTGGATTCTGGTTGTATCGTGTTGTTTGACGAAGCATTTAATAACATGGACGAATCAAGAATTGACGCAATGATGAAGTTCTACAGTGATTTAAGTATTCAGTTATTAATCGCTGTTCCACCACAACGTGTATCAAACATCATTAACTATGTTAATACCAGCCTGGTTATCGTTAAGCAAGACGATTATGCGATTGTTGAAGCATTTAAGGACCAAAGATCCTTAAGAGTATAAAGAGGGAGAAGAAGATGAAAGCAATTAACTTTGAGTTATTAGAAAATTTTTCAAAGAAGTATCAGGAAAAACCAGTTCAAAGAGCACTAAGAAGAGTGCTTCAGAAAAATGAGTTAGTTGGTTTGTTTGAAAAACAGGAAAGTAAACCGAAAACACAGTTTCGTTTTTCACATGAAATTAAAACATTACCTGTTTCAAACCAAAAAGCAAGCGGCCGCTGCTGGCTGTTTGCAGGCTTGAATGTTTTAAGAGAAACAATTGCTAAGCGTTATAATTTAGCACAATTTGAGTTTTCACAAAACTATACGGCCTTTTGGGATAAATTTGAAAAGATTAATTATTTTATTGAATCAATTGATGACTTTTTGGCTTGTGATCAAGATGACAGAACGTTACAGCATATACTAAAAACAGGTATTCAAGATGGCGGTCAGTGGGATATGTTCGTAAGCCTTATTGAAAAATACGGTGTTGTCCCAATGGATGCGATGGTTGAAACATCAAGTAGTAGTAATACACGCTTTATGAATCAAATCATCAATGTTAAGTTGCGTCAATATGCCGCTAAGGCAAGATCTTTGTTTGCAAACGGTAAACAAAAAGAAATCGCTAAACTAAAAGAACAATATCTAGAAGAACTCTTTACCTTCTTAGTAACAAACTTTGGTATGCCACCAAAGCAATTTGATTTTGAGTTTGTTGATAAAGACGGTCAATATGGTATTCATAAAAACTTAACTCCTCAAGCCTTCTATCATGATTATTTAAACGATTGTTTAAAAGAATATATTAGTATCATTAATGCTCCAACCAAAGACAAACCATTTAATAAAACATATACGGTAAGTTATCTAGGCAATGTTGTTGGTGGTCGTGATATTAAATATTTAAATTTGGAAATAAACGAGTTAAAGCAACTTGTTTTAGACCAAATGAAGAACAATGAAGTTGTTTGGTTTGGTGCAGATGTCGGCCGCTACGGCGATCGTGTTGCCGGGGTTTGGGATGATCAAACATTTGACTTTGATGAAATGCTAGAAATGAATCTTTGGCTATCAAAAGCAGAAGAGTTAGATTATAGTCAAGGTGCGATGAACCACGCGATGGTCTTTACTGGGTTCAATTTAGATGAGGATAAACCTAACCGCTATAAAATTGAAAATAGCTGGGGTGATGCAAACGGACTTAAGGGATATTATCTTGCAACCGATACTTGGTTTGATCGTTACGTCTATCAGGCTGTAATTCACAAAAACTATTTATCAGAAGCACAATTAAAAGCATGGAAAGAAAAACCAATTGTTTTAAAACCATGGGATCCAATGGGTTCATTGGCTAAATAAAGATGAGCAAAGGTGATTAAGCGAGTAACTTAGTTGCCTTTTTTTATTTTGCGATTTTTAATATTGCTATCTCTTTTTTTATATGTTATCATATTGGTAGATATCTTCGGGGCGGAGCGAAACTCTCCACCGGCGGTTACAGTCCGCGAGCCTTATTGGTTGATCTAGTGAAACTCTAGAACCGACAGTTATAGTCTGGATGGAAGAAGAGATATACGTTATTCTTTTTTTGTCGCCCCCATTTCTGGCGATTTTTTATTTTTTAATAGAAGGAGTTGTTACAATGTGGGACTTTATTAAGGAGAATGGACAAGCCTTTAAAACAGGTATAGCCATTATGTTCGCTATTGTTGCGTTTGTGTTATTGTATTTAGCTTATAAGTATGAAAAACGAACTAAAAACGGTGTTTCGCCGGTTAAGAAGATGGCTGCAACCTCTATCTTGGCTACGCTATCAATCATTTTGTATTATTTCATTAAAATCCCAATCAATTTGATTTTACCGTTTATGCCAGGGTTTTTTGATATACATTTTTCTAGTGTACCGATTTATATTGGTGGATTCATGTTTGGACCACTCACTGGCGCGCTGATTACTGTTCTAAGAATGCTTGCGAAACTACCGGGAACATCAACGGCTGGGGTTGGTGAGTTAGCTGATTTCATTATTGGTTTAATGACGGTTTTAGTTTCCTCGTTCATTTATCACAGACATAAAACAAAAAAAGGGTCAATTGTTTCCTTAGCTAGCAGTGTAGGTGTTTGGGTTATTGTTGCTTTAATCGCAAACTGGTTATTTATTTTGCCATTTTATATTACACTTTTTTCCTTTGAGACAGTTTATGCCATGCTAGCAATCATTCCGGGTATCACACGTGATAACTACATGTTATATTACTTATTGATTGCTGTTATACCATTTAATTTAATCATTTCTAGTTTAAATAGTTTAATAACATTCTTAGTATATAAGCGGGTCTCCATTGCCTATGACAATTTTGGTTTTTTTGAAAACCAAGTTAAAAAAGAGATAGATAATAATAAAGAATAACCGAGCGATGAGCTCGGTTATTCTTTTGTTAATCGTTTAGTATTCTATTGCCAAAGTCTAACATTAATTTTGCCATTTGATGCGGTGTTGACCGAATCTTCTTACTTAACCAATTTTGAATCAATGCGATTGATCCATAGAGAATATAGGTCAATTTTTCTTTGTTTTGCTTAATATTATCCGCATAGATGTTCTCAATATGAGTGTAAAAGACATTAATAAATTTTTGTTTAAAATCAAAGTTCTTTGTTTCTGCCATAATAACACCGAAGATTGCTTCATGATTGAGAATGTATCGAACCAATAGTTCTAAAATTGATAATATTTCTTCATTACTACGAATCGCATTGAATTGGTTTAGATAATGCAACAAGTCATTTACGACCTTATTCTCAATTTCGTTTAACAGCGCTAAAACATCAGTGTAATAGCGATAAAAAGTAGTCCGATTGATGTTTGCTTCCTCACAAAGCTGTGAAACACTAATTTGTGATATATGATTATCCTTTAATAACTCGATTAATGTTGTTGACAAGATATGTTTTGTGTATTGAATTTTACGATTTTCTACCATACAAATCCTCCTTTTTTGTCTTATATTAAACATTATACAGCAAGAATGTTTAATTAGCAAAACAAAGTGTTATTAAAACAACAAAGTGATTGTTTTAGTGCTAAAATAAAAGTATAAAGCATCCATAGGTGGTGAAAAGATGAATAAAAAAAATTTTATTGTTGCTGACGATATGATAAAGACATATCACGTCAATAAACTTGAAATTAACGCCTTAAATCGTTTTTCCTTTTCAATTGATGAAGGAGAACTGGTCGTTGTTGTTGGTCCTTCTGGGGCGGGAAAAACAACCTTGTTAAACATATTAGGTGGAATGGACAGCTTGACTAAGGGACAACTGTTTGTTGCTGACAAAGATATTTCCAAACTTAATAAAAATGAATTGACACTCTATCGCCGTAACGATGTTGGATTTGTTTTTCAGTTCTATAATTTGATGCCTAATCTAACTGCTTTGGAAAACATTGAGCTAGCAACTGAGATCTGCATAAATGCACTCAATCCGAAAGAAGTATTAACAAAAGTTGGCCTGCAAGAACGGATGAATCATTTTCCGTCCCAACTTTCTGGTGGTGAGCAACAAAGAGTCAGTATTGCCAGAGCTTTGGCAAAAAATCCCAAAATATTATTGTGCGATGAACCAACCGGAGCACTTGATTATCAAACAAGCAAGCAAATATTGGGGCTACTGAGTGATCTATCAAAAAAAGAAGGAAAAACAGTTTTAATTGTTACCCATAATCAAGCTTTGAGGGATATGGCTGACAAAGTGATTACAATCAAAAACGGAGCTGTTTTAGATATAGTCTCCAACGACAATCCAAAAGATGTTAAGGAGATTGAGTGGTAATGAGAGTATATGTAAAACTCCTTTTTCGAACTCTTAAGAGTAATTTAACGAGGTTTATTGTTTTAATTTCGATTGTCGCAATCGGCGTTGGACTATCAACTGGAATTGGTATCTTACCAAACCAGTTAAGAAATTCATTTGGCACTTATTTTGAGGAGCAAAAATATCCTTCTTTCATTATTAAAACAACCAATCCATTTGCTTTAGGTGAGACACTTGCACAATTAGAGAATAGTACAAGCGTTAAAGAAGTAAATGGGCTAGTTGAGTTAGATCAAATCGATCAAACGAGAACATATGTGCTTGATTTACAAAATCAAACAGTTAACAAATTAAAATTGGTTAAAGGCCGATTGCCTGAAAATGCAAATGAGATTGTAGTTGAGCAGAACACAAATGTCTTAATTGACTATGAACTTAACACAACCATTACTTATACAAATTCGAATCTAGGAATGTTTGATGAAACCTTGGAAGTAGTTGGCATTGTTCAAAGCCCACTTTTTGTATTTCGGCATGGAATACCAACAAACAGCAACCCAGAAGTTTATTTAAAAAGAATAATCTATTTTGATCAAAACACATTAAATGCGCCATTTATTACTGATCTTCATGTATATATCGAAACACCAGCAAAGTATCATATGTTTTCCAATAATTATCGTGAATATGTCAAAAATAGAATTAATGAAATCCAGTTGATTTTAAACGATGAGGAGTTAATCTTTATTGAACCAAATGATACGATTGGTTATTATGTTGTACAGGCAAACATCGATAAAATGGTCGTCTTAAGCTTTATTGCCCCGGTTTTCTTCACATTTGTCATTATGATTGTTGTCATATCATCGATGAGTAGATTGATTGAAGATGAACGGACCCAAGTTGGAACAATGCTATCTATTGGGATATCCTCTGCAAAGATTAATTTCAGATATTATTTCTTCGGTATAACCGCCAGTCTAATTGGAAGTGTGCTGGGGATTGTTTTAGGATATAACACATTAGCTAGATTAATCTATGTAAGTTTTGGCGGAATCATGGTCATGCCAGCCAGAACACCATATATTCACTTAGAATTTGGTTTAATCGTATCAGCGATATTATTAGCTGTTATGGTGTTATCGGTATTGATTGCATCAGTCAAGCAAACAAAAGAAAAACCAGCCGCTTTATTAAGACATAAGACGCCTAAGGCTGGTGGAAAAATCATTTTAGAGAAGATAACACCGATTTGGAAAAGAATTAAGTTTACCTATAAATCAACCTTAAGAAATCTATTTCGCTATCCATTGCATTTTGTAATGACCGTCGTATCAGTCATGGGAGCGACAGCCTTAATTTTTGCCGGGGTTGGCATCTATGACAACACGCAAGTAATTGATGTCGGTTTTGCTAAACCAATTGAATTTATTTCCGTTTTGATTATCCTTGCAGCAGCAGGATTGAGTATTTTAGTTACTTATAATCTAACAAACATGAACATTGAGGAGCGAAAAAGAGAAATAGCCACCCTAAAGGTGTTAGGCTACTTTAAGCAAGAAGTCAGAAACTACATTTTCAGAGAAGTCTTTATCGTTGCCAGTATCGGTATCTTATTAGGATTACCATTGGGTTATTATCTTATAGGCATAATTTTGAAATATCTAGAAATTGGTCATGTTGATGATATCAATTGGTATTCTTGGTTTATTGTCGTTTTGATTTCATTACTATTTATCGGGATAACCGATTTACTGTTGTTTAAGAAAATCGATAATATCGATATGAGCACGTCATTAAAAACGATTGATTAAAAAATCCTCCAACGGAGGATTTTACTTTTATACTTCTTTTTTGGCTTTTATTTTTCTATTGATTAGTTTTTGTAATTCCACTACTACTAAAGGTGATATTGACAATAGAGCGATAACGATCCATTGCGATAATTGTGGTAATTCAATATCAAAGATTGAACGTGTGAATGGAATGAATACGACTAACAACTGAAGTGAAAAGCTAATTGCTAGTGCATAGAACATCGCATTGCTGCGCTTTAAACTAAAAACTGAATACTTGGCACTACGTGCGTTAAATGCATGAGCTAATTGTGATAACGCTAAGACCATAAAGGCCATCGTTTGTGCATGCATTATTCTTGTGGAAACGAGAGCTTGACGATCCCAAAACCAACCGATTGTGTAAGCCGAGAAGGTTAATAAACCAATAAATACTCCTTGCCAAGCAATGGTATAACCTAGTCCGTCACTAAAGATTGATTTCTTTGAATCTCTTGGTTTATGGAGCATCACATCGGGTTCCTTTGGTTCGAGTCCTAAGGCAATTGCCATAAAGGAGTCAGTTACTACGTTTACCCAAAGAATTTGCGCTGGTGCTAAAATGTGAATGGTTGCTCCACCGCTTGCAGCAGCAGCACCGAATAAGAACATTCCAATTACGACGCCTAAGAACATCGCCACAATTTCACCAATGTTACAACTTAACAAAAAGTGAATTGCCTTTTTAATGTTTGAAAAGATAGTTCGACCTTCACCAACCGCATTGACGATTGTTGCAAAGTTATCATCGGTTAAGATCATATCGGCCGCACCTTTGGCAACTTCCGTTCCAGTAATACCCATCGCAATTCCAATATCGGCTTGTTTGATTGAAGGAGCATCGTTTACACCGTCACCGGTCATCGCTACAATTTTCTCGCTTTGCTTCCATGCTTTAACGATTCTGACTTTGTTTTCAGGACTTACTCTCGCGTAAACACGGATGTTTTCTAGCTTTTCATTGAATTCTTCATCAGTCATCTGATCAAGTTCTTTACCGGTTATTGCAAGATCATTTTTATTCATAATACCGATTTGTCTGGCAATTGCAACAGCGGTGTTTCGATGATCACCTGTAATCATTATTGTTTTGATACCGGCTTTGTAACATAAATTGATTGCATCTTTGACCTCTGGTCTTGGTGGATCAATCATGCCCACTAATCCAATTAAAGTTACTTCATTTTCTAGTAATTCAAAATCCAAGGATTTAAGAGGTATGTTTTTATCAATCTTCTTATAGGCAACCGCTAATACCCGTAGGGCTTGATTAGACATTTCATCATTTGCTTTTTCAAAGGCAGTAACCCCTTTTTTGTCTGTTAGTATTTCATTATCATTTTGATAAGAAGTGGCTCGTGCAAATAAGACATCAGGAGCACCTTTGATAATTGCGTATCGTTCATCATTAATATCATGAACGGTTGTCATTAGTTTTCGTTCTGAATCAAAGGGCAATTCATAAATTCTTGGGTATTGCTCCAATACTTTTAAAGGGTTTATTTTCAATGCTAATGATAGATCAACAAAAGCTATTTCAGTCGGATCACCAATTCTGACAATTTCATCTTCATGCATTTGGACTTTCGTATCATTAACTAAGACGCCATATTTGACCATTCTTTTAATAGATGGTGATAACTCGTTGATCTTTTCAATTGGGAGTATCTTATTATCTAGATATAATTGCTGAACAGTCATTACGTTTTGCGTTAGTGTTCCCGTTTTATCAGAACAAATAATTTGGGTTGAGCCTAATGTTTCAACAGCAGGAAGTGTACGCATGATTGCACGTTGTTTTACTAAGTTTTGCATACCTAAAGACAAAACCACGGTAATAATGGCAGGTAATCCCTCTGGGATTGCTGCAACGGCCAATGAAACCGCAAATAGCAATGCACCAACCCAATCAACATTTATCAAGGCTTCAATAAACCCTAAGTGCGAATAAGTAATCAATCCTTGGACTATCTCAATAATAAAAATGAATCCAGTAATGATTAAGGCGATTAACGCCAGTGTTTTTCCAAGTTTGCCAATGTTTTTTTGTAAAGGTGTTGAGTCGGACTCAGTTTCACTTAACAGGGTTGCGATTTTACCGATTTCGGTTTTCATACCGATACTAGTGACTACAGCTTTACCGCGACCATATGTAACAACTGTACTCATAAACGCTAGGTTGATTCGATCACCCAAGGGAATGTCGTCTTCTGCTAATAGATCACTAACCTTTTCAACAGGAACGGCTTCGCCTGTTAATGATGACTCATCCACTTTTAAGTTGATGGATTCAATGATTCGTACATCGGCAGGAACATAATCACCTGCGACTAATAAGACAATATCACCAACGACAATGTCTTTTACGTCAATTACTATTTCAACACCATCTCTTAAAACTGTAACGTGAGGAGAAGAAAGCTCTTTAATTGATTCCAATGCTTTCTCAGCCTTTTCTTCCTGAGCTACACCTAAGATCGCATTGATAATGACGATTAAAATAATTAAGATTCCGTTTGCTAACTCACCAGCTGCCAAAATTGAAATTACAGCAGCAACAATTAAAACGATGATCATAAAATCTTTGAATTGATCAAAGAACTTCAAAAAAATTGAGCGTTTCTTGGCCGCATCTAATTTATTTTCCCCTTCGGCATCTTGTCTTATCTTAACTTGATTAAGGGATAGACCTCTTTCAAAATTAGTTTCAAGCTTTTTTTCAACATCTTTACTGCTTAACTGATATATTTGTTTGTCCATGTTTTCCTCCGATAACGAGTTCTTTTATAATAAAAACCTTCAAGACAGCCGTCTTGAAGGTCTTGTTACAAGTCAAATTTAACTTGAAAGCGACCGGGCTTTTGCCGTAATGACGATCACTTTAGGAATTAACTACTCCCCTTCATAAACAATCTTATCACAAAAAACAAGTCTTTTCAAGAAAAAAGAGGTATTTCAATCATCTTGACAAAAAAAGAAAAATGCTGTAATATGATGGTATCAAAAGGAGAGAGATAATTTAAAATGGAAGACAGTAGTTGTAGGGTTACAGAAGATACATATTCGGACCAGAGCAGTTCATATCATGGTGCTTTTTCATGTGTCTTTTTTTGGTTAGAAGGAGGTAATTGTTAATGATGCAAATACTTCTTATTTTTGTTTTAATTATGCTGAATGCCATTTTTGCAGCTAGTGAAGTCGCATTAATCGCCGCCAATGATACAAAAGTTGAATCTGATGCACAGCTTGGCAATAAAAGAGCGAAACGGATTGAAAGCCTTATTAAAAATCCAACTAACTTTTTGTCTGCAATTCAGATTGGAATTACCTTAATTGGATTCTTAAACGGTTATTTAGCTGCAGATGCTTTTTCAAGTAAGTTCGTTGAATTTACACAACGATTTATTTCTGTAAATGCAGTGATCTTAATGCCAATTATGACTTTTTTAGTAACAGTTATCCTGGCATACTTCCAAGTCGTTTTAGGTGAATTAGTTCCTAAGCGAATCGCAATGAAGTATCCTGAAAGGATTGCATATGGCACATCCGGAGTTTTAGTAGTTATATCAACAATTATGCGTCCATTTGTTTGGTTATTGACCGTATCTGCTAATGCGATTGGTAAATTGTTTGGCATTAAGCCAAATGAATATGATGAAAGAATGACAGAAGAAGAGATTAGAATGATTGTCTCAAGTAGCGGTAGAAAAGGTGTCTTGGATAAATCTGAGAGTGAAATGATTGAGAACATTTTGGATTTCGATGATACTGATGTATCAGAAATTATGACCCACCGTACAGAAATGGCAGCAATCAATATCAATGCTAGCAAAAAAGAGATTCTAGATTTTGTTAAAGAAGAAAAATATACAAGATTTCCTGTCTATAAAGAGCACTTAGATCATATTGTTGGTGTTTTTCATGTTAAGGATTTATTAAGATTCATTGATAATAATGATGAAGCGTTTGATCTCAAAAAATTAATTAGAAAGCCGTTTTTTGTTCCAGACTCAAAGAAAACAAATGCTTTATTGAACGAAATGAAGCGGCAACAAACCCATTTAGCAATCGTTATTGATGAATATGGAGGAACAGCAGGATTAGTTACAATTGAAGACTTATTAGAAGAAATTGTCGGCAACATCTTTGATGAATATGATGAATATGAAGAAGAGATTGAAGAACTACCAGACAATGAATTCATTGTTGATGGATTAACAAATATTGATGATGTTGAAGATTTCATTCATGCTAATCTTCCCGTTGATGAATATGATACTTTAAGTGGATTTATTTTGGGACATTTAGGACGTTTTCCATATGAAAATGAACATGTTGTTTTTGAATACAATCAATTTCGATTTGAAGTGATTAATTTCGATGACAAAATCATTGAAAAAGTAAAAATTACTCAAATTGATAATGAAACAGAAGATAATTCTAAGCGTAGTCAAGAAAAGTAAAAAAGAGTAATTAAACATTTCCTAATGGAGCAATTCATTAGGATTTTTTAATTAAAGATATTAATTTATTTACTTATTACTTGATTATGATAAAATAGAATGTGCATGTTATTAGTAGCCCCTAAAATAGATCGGGACGTAGCGTAGCTTGGTAGCGCGCTTGGATGGGGTCCAAGAGGTCGCAAGTTCAAATCTTGTCGTCCCGACCATTTGCATCCGTAGCTCAGTTGGATTAGAGCGCAACCCTCCGAAGGTTGAGGTCGCATGTTCAATTCATGTCGGATGCGCCAGTGGAGGAATACTCAAGTGGCTGAAGAGGCGGGCTTGGAAAGCTCGTAGATCTTAACAGATGCAGGGGTTCAAATCCCCTTTCCTCCGCCATATAACAAGCATAGGTTTGATACAAGAAGTGTCAGGCTTTTTTTGCAAAAAGGGGATTTTCTCCCTATATTCATGATTTTTAACTATCTACTAATCCTGTAAGCAAGGGTTGAAATAATTATTTAATAAATAACTGACTAATACCTTACACGATTACTCAATGATTTACACGATTAAAGGTTTTTAACAATATAACAATGAAATCTAGATAATAATCTTGAATATGGCTATTGCTAGAACTCTAAAAAGTTGTTATAATATAGTTAGAAAGTAAGAAAGTAGGACTAGGGGTTGATAGAATGATTATTGATTTGAGAAAAAAATCACAAATAACGATACCAAAAGAAATTGTTGATGAACTAAATCTTCAAGAAGGAGATCATCT
>JBAYPP010000011.1:0-16599 GCA_041677585.1 Acholeplasmataceae bacterium | reverse complement strand
TGCACCGATCCTGGAAGATTTAGCATTTGATGTTGATGGCATGGCTGTAATTGGTAAAATTAACGTTGATGAAGAAATTGAATTAGCTAACCGTTACCAAGTTATGAGTATCCCAACTTTAATGGTTTTTAAAAACGGAGAAATTTCCGAGGTTTTGGTTGGCGTACAATCGAAGGAAACTTTGAAACTAGCACTTGACTTATGAGCAAGGTAATCATTGTTGGTTATGGTCCAGCTGGCATTAGTGCTGCAATCTACTTGAAAAGAGCTGGATTAGATCCGCTTGTGATCGGTAAGGATTATGGTACTTTGAGTAAGTATCCAAAACTTCTGATTGAAAACTATTATGGCTTTGATAAGCCTATTTCAGGGAATGAATTGATTGAAAACGGACTTAAACAAGCCGAGTATTTAGGCGTTGATTTAGTGCATGACGCGGTTCTTTCAATTGATGAAGATGTTGCGGGTGGCTTTGTTGTTGTTACGCAAGAAAACACCTACAAAACGGAAGTTGTTTTACTTGCAACTGGACGTGACAGAGTTTCCGTTAAAATTAAAAATTACCAAAAGTTTTTAGGAAAAGGTATTAGTTTGTGTGCTAAATGCGATGGTTTCTTTTATCGTGGTAAACGTTTGGCAGTTGTTGGAGCTGGTGTTTTTATGAAACAAGAGTTAGACTATTTAAATCATTTGTCTGATGATATTTTTGTTTTTACAAACGGAAAACCTTTGGAAGTCTCGGTTCCTAATAAAGTAGTATTGGACCCAATTGTAAGTTTCAATGGTGTAAATAAGGTTGAATCGATTTCAACTGGCGAGAATAATTATAATATTGATGGCATTTTTATTGCAGTAGGATTACCCAGTACAACCAATTTTGCTAGTAAATTAGGGATCATAACGGAAAAAAACGATGTCGTTGTTGATTCTACTTACCAAACAAACATCCCTGGTTTATTTGCTGCGGGTGATGTAATTGGTGGGCCACTACAAATAGCAAAAGCTGTTTATGATGGAATGCAGGCAGCTGCTGAAATTCATAAATTCCTTAAAAAGAAGTAAAAGCGGGATTAAATTAACCCCGCTTTTATTATGCATTTTTACCTTTATATTCTAAAAATACACTGCCTGCAACTAATCCAATTAATACCATTCCCATCCAATCAAGTCTCAAACCTAAAAGCGTAACCATTAGAATCGCAGCAATCATCTGGATAATAATAAGTCCTGTTGTTAAGTCTTCCATTTTTTTTATTTTAGTCGGAATAACAAGATTTAAGCTTGAATATACAAGACGATAGATTGTTAACAGCAAGACAAAAATAATCAAAATATTACCATAAATCATGAAGCCCGGATGAAACAGCGCATTAAATCCGCTGATGGAATCTCCATTTTCCGCAGGATAAAACATTGGAAAAAAATAAGTGATAATAATTAATATTTGAACTAACAGCTGAACTACTTTTAATTTCATTATAATTTTATATCATCCACATTATCCAAGTAAGTACGGATTGGTTTTATAATTTCCTTTACAATGCCTTTTTTAAATGGATTCTTTAAATTGGCTGCTTCAAGTAAACCTAAAAAGCTCTTAGATCCACCTAGACGACATAGATCAATATAGCTTTGTAAAGCCTTTTCTCTATCTTGTTGGTGTAAGTTCCAATATTGGAAAGCACATACTTGAGCCAATGTATAGTCAATATAATAGAATGGTGAACCAAAAATATGTCCTTGACGATACCAGTAAGTTCCCTTTTCCATAAAGTGATCATCACCATAATCTTTAAATGGTAAATACTTCTTCTCTATTCTTCTCCAGGTTTGTTTTCTTTCTTCGGGAGTCATAGAAGGTTTAGCATAAATTTCATGTTGAAATTCATCAACTAAAACACCGTATGGCAGGAATGAAACGGCGCCGGCTAAATGGCTAAATTTATATTTTTCTGTATCTTCTAAGAAAAATTGATCAATCCATGGCCAAGCTAAGAACTCCATGCTCATTGAGTGAATTTCAGCAGCTTCCATTGTTGGCCAGCGGTACTCTGCCAATAAATCACGGCTTGAATATACTTGGAATGCATGACCGGCTTCGTGTGTTAAGACATCAACGTCATGGGCTGTTCCATTAAAGTTTGCAAAAATAAATGGTGCGCGATAATCAGAGATATACGTACAATATCCGCCACCGCTTTTACCTTTTTTACTATCTAGTTCTAAAAGATCATGATCAATCATAAAGTTGATAAACTCACCAGTTTCAGGCGACATTTCTTCATACATTTTTTTAGCTCTAGCTACTTGCCATGCACGATCTCCTTTTGGTGTTGGATTACCAGATAAGAATGATAATGCCAAGTCATAGGATTTTGGATCATTAATGCCTAATCGTTTTGCTTTACGATTTGATAATTCTGTCACTAAAGGAACGATATCTTCATAAATCTGATCACGATACCCCTTAACATCGTCAGCATTATAATCAGTTCTGCCAAAACGGTCATACCCTAATTGAATAAAGTTTTCATAACCCAGTTTTTTAGCAATTTCAGTTCTAACTTTTACTAAGTCATCATAGATACGATCAATTTGCTCTTCATTGTCTTCAAAGAATTTTGAAACTGCAAGCTGAGCATCTTTACGGACTTGACGATCGGTGTCTTGAACAAAAGGTGCCATTTCACTTAAGTTGTAGATATTGTCTTTGAACTTAATTTTTGCTGAAGCCATTAACTTGCTGTATTCTGTTCTTAGTTTATTTTCTAGTTGCAAATCTTCGATAATCTCCGGTTTGAATGTCTTCTTTTCTAGTTCAGCATTAACAAACATAAGTGATCCAAGTTCTTTTTCTAAAGCAGCCCGATATTCTGATTGTAACAGTTTTTCGATAAACATTTGGCTGTATTGTCTTAACTTAGGACTGTTTTGATTGAAAAATTCTTTTTCTTTTTCATAGAACTCATCGGTTGTATCGATGCTGTTACGAATTGAAACTAAAACCCCTTGCGTACTTAGTTTGTCGCTTAAAGCGAAGAAATCATGAATAGCTTTAAGTTCAACTTCGAAACTTTTACCTGTGTTAATTAAAGCTAATAGCGCTTCAGAATCTTTAATAAACTGGTCGAGATCAGGTCTTTCATACATAAACTCACTAAATTTCATCTTTTTTACCTACTTTCTTATATTTTATTATACATTGTTATTATATAATGGACAAGAACAAACATCAAATTTAGTCGATTTTTCAAAAATATGTCGGATTGATTCAATTGTTGTTTATAATGTAATCAAAGGAAGTGAAGCTATGGATAAGTTTATTTTGGCAATTGACCAAGGTACTACTAGTACAAGAACCATTATTTTCAATGAAAAAAGCGAAATTGTATCAATGGCTCAACAAGAAATCAAGCAGTATTTTCCCAATCCTGGGTGGGTAGAACACGATCCAAATGAGATTTGGATTAGTGTTTTATCGACAATGACAAAAGCATTAGTTCAAGCTGATATTAAAGCTGATCAAATCAAGGCGATCGGGATTACAAATCAAAGAGAAACAACTGTTGTATGGAACAAAAAGACAAAAAAACCAATTTATAATGCCGTTTGTTGGCAATCTAGACAAACTCAAGATCTTTGTATGAAGCTTAGAGAACAAGGATATGAACCCCTGTTTAATGAGAAAACCGGATTGGTAATTGATCCCTACTTCTCCGCTACTAAAATCCGTTGGATTTTGGATAATGTCAGTGGAGCCAGACAATTAGCTGAAGATGGTGACTTGTTGTTTGGTACGATTGATAGTTGGCTTATCTATAAGTTTACAGGTTCACTGCACGCAACCGATTATTCTAATGCAAGTAGAACATTATTATTTAATATTCACGAACTGAAGTGGGATGATGAGATATTGGATATTTTGAATATCCCAAAATCAATGTTACCAAAGGTATATCCTTCTTCTTATCATTACGGCAATACTGAACCCTATCATTTTTTTGGACATGAAGTTCCTATTACCGGTATAGCGGGCGACCAACAAGCAGCTCTGTTTGGTCAAAACTGTTTTGAGGTAGGAATGGTAAAGAATACTTATGGAACAGGTTGTTTTATGTTGATGAATACTGGTAATGAGCCGAAAACATCAAAAAATGGATTACTGACTACAATTGGTTGGGTAATTGATGATGAAGTTACTTACGCTTTGGAAGGCAGTGTGTTTGTTGCTGGATCAGCGGTCCAATGGTTAAGGGATGGTCTGAATTTAATTAAAACTGCGGGAGAAACCGAGGAATTAGCAACCTCGTTAAGTAGTAACGAAGGATTTTATATTGTTCCGGCTTTTGTTGGTTTGGGAACTCCATATTGGGATTCAAATGTGAAAGGTGCTGTTTTTGGAATGTCTAGAGGAACAGATGTTAGACATTTTGCCAGAGGTATTTTAGAATCTATTTGCTATCAATCGATGGATGTTCTAAAAGCGATGGAACAGGACGCAAATACGAAATTGAAATCTTTACGTGTGGATGGCGGAGCTTCAATCAATGAGTTTTTGATGCAGTTTCAAGCAGATATCCTTAATCGCGTAGTTGAGCGCCCTTCCATTTTAGAAACAACAGCTCTAGGGGCCGCTTATTTAGCAGGATTAAAGGTAGGTTACTGGAAATCCTTAGATGACATTAAGAAGTCTTGGAATCTTAATAAACGCTTTAAACCTTCTATGAAACCAAAAATAAGAAAGCAATGTCTAACCGGCTGGAAAAGAGCAGTCAAAGCATCAAGGTCATTTTAACAATAAATTTTAGATGGAAAAACGCCATTTTGAAACGATAAGATGTTAGTAGTTTTTATGTGTCTACTAACATCTTTTTTTCATGTTTAAATTAAATTATTATTCTTGCCTATTCTCGCGATTAAAAACTCCATACTTATCTTTAATGCGTTTTAGTATGTCTAGCATTGGATTTGTCAAAAAGAAAAGGAAGACGACATTTGATACGGCATAGCTAATTGTCATTGGTGCGGCAGTAATCAGATAAAATATGTATCGTTCGAGTGAGAATGTCTCATCAACCGAAAATGTTGTATAAATATCCATTAAGAAGGAGAAAACCACTCCACCAATTAAACCAACGATCATTAATAAAACCAAGTTTATTTTCTTTCTTTTCATAAACAACAAGCCAGCGATGAAACCGATAATCCCCCAGGCAAACATTTGAAATGGGGTCCATGGCCCTTGACCAAAATGAAGGTTTGAAATTAATGCGGTCATTGCTCCTGTGATAAATCCCGCTTGTGGTCCAAAAGCAATTCCGGTAATAATCGTAACTGCTGTAACTGGCTTAAAAAAGGGGATTACTACAAACAGCAAACGACTCACTACTGAGATTGCAATCATCACAACCAAAGTAACTAGTTCTTTTACATCAACCCTTTTTCGCTCAAAGCGAACAAAAAATGGAACACAAGCCAAAAATGCCAATAGCATTGAAATTAGATTATACTTTCGATCATTAAACAGGAAAACACCAAAGGCAATAACTGCTGGAATTAATATGACATATACAATTATGGAAATCCAAATTCTATTATTCATTTTTTTCCTTGTTTTTTTGACATAACTCAACAACCCTTTCAACTGTTGTCGCGTCAGAATAGTGTAGACGTGAAATGCGATATGCGGCTGTTGTATAATGATAATTGTTTTTGAAAAAATCAACTCGATTGCCAATTGAAACGATTTTACCATCAAAATACATTGATACTCGATCAGCATATTGTGCTGCAAACTCGATGTCATGGGAAACCATTACAATTGTCACCCCTTGCTTTTTCAAGGTTTTGATTAAATGTGCAAATTCTGTTTTTGCAAAAGCATCCATTCCTTTCGTTGGTTCATCAAGAAATAAAATTTTTGGTTTCATCAGCAATACTTTGGCTAATGCTACTTTTTGTTGTTCTCCGCCACTTAAATCATAAGGATGTTGTTCTAAAAGTTGATCCAGCCTTAAGAATGATACAATTGATTCTATTGCTTGGTCAATTGTTTTTCTCGGATAATCCATGATTGAACAAGCGTCTTTTAATTCACCTAACACGGTGTTTTTGATAAACAGAGTTTGTGGGTTTTGTGGTAACATTGCAAGCTGATTGCGATATAGTTCTGTTTTTTTATATGATGAATATTCCTTGTTCCATAATCTTATCTTACCTGCATATAATTTGTTAAGTCCACTAAATATTTTCAGCAGTGTACTTTTACCAACGCCGTTGTCGCCAACAATACAGAAAAATTCATTTTCATATATTTCTAAACTTAGACCATTTAAGATGTCTGGTGTTTCTCTTTCGTAACGGAAAAAACCTTCTTTTATTTCTAGCACAGTCTTATCTTCTTTACTAGTTTTTTCATACCCAAGCGACTTAACTTGGTTATCATAATGCTCTTTTAAGAAGTTAATACCATCACGAACAGTAATTGGTACAGTTCCTTTTTTGTTTAGTTTATCAAAAATCTGCATACTTGAAGGTAACGATACTAACATATCGTATAATTCCAGTTTGCGCATTTCTTGTTGTAGGTTTTGGGGTGCCTCTTGTAAAACAATTTTTTTATCTTTCATAATTATTACATAATCAGATAATGGTATGACTTCCTCTAATCGATGTTCAACAATTAAAATTGTCGTTCCTAATTCTTGATTGATTCTTTTTAAAATATGTAAAAACTCTGTTGCTGCAATCGGATCTAATTGTGCTGTTGGTTCATCGAGTATGAGAATATTAGGATTCATGACCATAATAGCCGCTAAATTAAGAAGTTGTTTTTGACCACCACTTAATGAGTCGGTTGTTTGATGATACCAATTTGTTATACCAAAAAAACTAGCTGTTTCTGCCACTCTTTTTTGTATTTCTGATTGTTCTACACCTAAACTTTCAAGTCCAAACACAAGCTCATGCCAAACCTTATCAGTAATGATTTGTTGATCAGGATTTTGCATAACAAACCCAATATCAGCCACAGCCGTCCTTTCATCAATATTATCAATGAGTGTGTTTTTATACCAAATTTGTCCGCTTATTTCACCATAAGGAGCAAGTTGTTTTTTTAGCAGTTTTAAAAGCGTCGTCTTTCCACAACCTGTTTTACCAAATAGCGTGATAAACGCTCCTTCTTGAATCTCTAGATTCAGTTTATTTAATACTGGCGCTTTGCCGTTTGGATATTTAAATGTTAAATCTTTGATTGTAAATAACGCCATCTGATTTTCTCCTTCATTTCAATGATTGTTGGATATGTGACACCCAATAGCCATAAACAATATGTGATTACGGCTTTAATTCCTAGGTTGATTGTCTGAACCTGGGGATAATAACTGTATGCGAAATCTCCTTTAAAATAAAAAATCCATAAAGGAATAAATATTACACCGATCACAATAGTCGCTAGCGAATCGCTTTTACTCCAATGAAACAATGAGTAGTTTGTTCTTCCCTTCAAACCATAACCTCTGGCTTGCATGGACTGGGCAGTCTCAATTGAACTTTCTAAGCCCCAGGTCAATAGAATAGAAAAAATTCTAATTCTGCTTTTGAGGCGATCACCATATCTTTTTGAAGTATATATTCCAATTGCTTTTTGAGAATCGTCAATCGCTCGATATTGTTTTCTAAATTTGGGAACGAACGCGAAAACCATTGAAATCATTAATGATAGCTTTGGAATGATCCTTCCAAAAAGATAGGTGAATTTATCTGATGTCATGACAACATGATAATTTCTAAACCAGTAAAAAATCGATATCAACATAGCCGCTGCTGCAAGTCCATAATAAACCGCCTCCAAAGCGAACGGTCGTCCATAAAAATAAAATAAAACAGTTGTTCCTCTACCGGTGAAAAAAGGATTTGTACTCGCAATAAATATTAACAGTGGGATGCTAAATGCTAAACTCTTTAAAGTGCTCTTAATCCCTAATAATACGATTAAGAAACTAACTGATCCAAACAATGATAAGATAATTAAAATTGGATTTAGCGTCAACATTGTTATACCAATAACCGTAGTAAAATAAAAGATGATTAAAATTGGATGATGACGTTCGAATGTTTTCATGCTTATCCAAAGCCTCCTAATAAAATAAAAACAAAAAGCCCTCTGATATCCAAAGGGCTGAGTATGCGCAAAAATGCCTTTTTTTAGTTTTACTAAAAAGTACAGTTTACACTTCTCATTTCCCTCCGAAATGTCCGTTTTTGAGCCATATAGCAGGTCTCCTGACTTTTAAGTTTCTAACACTGTTTTTTTCCTTCCCAAAACCAAACGGATTCAGTGGTTTTTTTAAAAAACAATTAACTTATTACAGTAGCGGGGGCTGTTACAGATTTTCGCTGTATTCCCTTTTAATGCATATTTCTATGCAACTATATATTGCTTGATTTAATTAGTTTCATTTTAACACTTAATGACCCAATAATCAACCTATTTCAACTGTCTACTTGATTAGGAACATGTTCAATACCGATTTCATAAACTCTTAGTTTACTCATCGATTTGATAAAAAAGACCAAACATTTCTGCTTGGTCTAATCATTATGCATTAACTTATACTGCTAGTTTATCTTATACAAATTCAATTATTGCCATCGGTGCAGCATCGCCACGACGTGGAACTGTTTTAATAATTCTAGTATAACCGCCATTGCGATCTTGATAGCGTGGCCCTAATTCTGAAAAAAGTTTTTGAAGTGCATTTTGCCCTTCGGATACTTCTTCAAAACGAACAGTCTCTGCTGCTTGTCTTCTTGCTGCTAGTGATCCATCTTTTGCTAATGTAACCATTTTATCAGCCAGTTTTCTTAATTCTTTTGCTTTTGCTTCTGTCGTAGTAATACGCTCATTTATAATGATGTCAGTAACTAGATCGCGTAACAACGCTTTTCTTTGATCACTGTTTCGTCTTAACTTACTATATGCCATTTTTATTCCCTCTCTTCATCTTCAAGATAGTATTTTGAGTCTCTGTTTGATGTATTTTCAAACTCAAGTCCGTGTTCTTCAAGCTTTTCTTTCAATTCCTTAAAGGACTTCTTACCTAGACTTCTGAATCTCATAACATCCTCTTCGGTTAGACGGACAACTTGTGCAACAGTTGAAATTCCTGAGCGTTTTAAACTATTAAACAAACGGACCGATAAATCCAGTTGTTCAATTTTCATTTCTAGTTTTTTATTTACAGGCTCTTCTTCACTTTCAAAAATAAAGTCTGTCTGTTGTGCTTGTTCGCTAATTTCGACGATAACTTTGAAATAATCAACAAGCATTTTTGCTGCTAATGCTAAAGCTTCTTTTGCGGCAATTGCTCCATTTGTCTCTATCTCTAGACGTAGTTCATCGGTGTCTCCTCTTGTTTTTTCAACATGATAAGATACACGTGTAACTGGTGTATAAATTGAATCAATTGGAATTACGCTTTTTTCGTTCTTACTATAAACTTTATTTTTTTCAGCATTAACATAGCCAACGCCTTTACGAATAGTCACTAGCATGCTAATCTTGCCTTTATCAGATAAAGTTGCGATAACTTGCTCAGGGTTAACGATCGTTATACCATCAACCGAATTAAAGTCAGCTGCAGTTACTTTGCCTGCACCGATTGCGAACAGTTCTAGTTCTTGTTCAAAATTTGGATTTGTTGAATCAACAACAAAAATAACTTTCTTTAAATTTAAAACAATGCCCATCACATCTTCATAGACACCTTCAATCGTTGAAAACTCATGTTCTACGCCATCAATTTTAACGTTAACGATTGCAGTTCCTGGAAGCGATGATAATAAAACTCTTCTTAATGCGTTACCCAATGTAACGCCATATCCGCGTTCGAGAGGTTTAATGATAAAACGACCTCTATTGCCTTCTTGTGATATTTCTTCAACAGCGGTTGGTTTTTCAAATTTCAAATCTTTCACAAGTTTCCCCTCCTTTAAGGTTATCCACGTGGACGTTTTGGTGGTCTACATCCATTGTGTGGTACTGGTGTTACGTCTTTGATTGCTGTGATTTCTAACCCTGCAGCTTGCAGTGAACGAATTGCAGCTTCACGACCTGGACCAGGACCTTTAACGGATACTTCAACCTTGATCATTCCATTGTCCATTGCTGTTTTTGCTACTGCTTCAGCAGACATTTGTGCAGCAAATGGCGTTGATTTACGACTACCCTTAAAGCCAAGTGCACCTGCACTGCTCCATGCAACAGCGTTACCATCCATATCGGTAATGGTTACGATTGTATTGTTAAATGTTGTGTGAATGTGTGCAACACCAAGGGGAATATTTTTTCTTACTTTACGTTTTGTTGTTTTTTTACGTGCCATGATTTATCCCTCCTTATTTCTTTTTACCGGCAGTTGATTTACTTTTGCCTTTTCGGGTACGTGCGTTGTTTTTTGTGTTTTGTCCACGTACTGGTAAACCTCTGCGGTGACGAATACCGCGGTATGAACCGATTTCCATTAAGCGCTTAATATTTAAAGTGACTTCTCTACGAAGATCTCCCTCAATTTTATATTTAGCAACTTCACTCCGAATATTGTTTAATTCTTCTTCTGTTAAATCTTTAACTCGTTTGTTTTCAACAATGTTCGCGTCTTTTAAAATTTGTTTAGCAGTGGAAGCTCCAATGCCATATACATAAGTCAACGAAATCACAACACGTTTATCACGTGGGATATCGACACCTGCTATTCTTGCCATAGTTCCTCCTATTATCCTTGTCTTTGATTATGTCTTCTATTTTTTTTGTTGATGACATAAACGCGACCCTTACGTCTTACGATAATATCATCTTCACTTCTTTTTTTAACTGATGCTCTTACTTTCATGTGCTGAGTCCTCCTTATTTACGGCGATATGTAATTCGACCGCGTGTTAAATCATATGGTGATAACTCTACTACCACTCTATCACCAGGTAAAATGCGTATGTTATTCATACGGATTTTACCAGAAACATGAGCCAATACAATATGGCCGTTTTGAATTAATTCAACTTTGAATTTTGTGTTTGGTAAAATTTCAATTACTTTTGCTTCTACTTCAATTAAATCTTCTTTTGCCATAGACTCACTCCTTCTTTGTTAAAATTTCACAACCTGTTTCAGTGATGACAACCATGTGTTCAAAATGTGCACTTGGTTTTCGATCAACCGTAATGGTTGTCCAATTATCTGTTAAAATTCTAACTTTTTTTGACCCTAAATTGACCATCGGTTCAATACAAATCGTCATGCCTGTTTTCAAAATGGGTCCTTCATTTGATTGGCCAAAGTTTGGAACATATGGTTCTTCGTGCAAGCTCTTACCAATACCGTGACCGGTAAACTCTTCAACTATTCCATAACCATAGGGCTTAACAAATGATTCAATTGCAAATGATATATCAGATACCCTGTTACCAGGTTTTGCTTGTTCAATTCCAATATACAATGCCTTTTCAGTAACATCTAATAATTGCTTTAGTTCAGCACTAACCTTTCCGACTGGATAGGTAGTTGCCGAGTCGGCGTGATAGCCATGATACTCAACTCCAAAGTCTAGAGTAATTATGTCTCCTGCTTTAAGAATCTTTTTCTTCGATGGGATACCATGGACAACAACTTCATTAACTGAAGTACAGATTGAGCCGGTAAAACCGTTATATCCCAGAAAGGATGGTTTAGCTCCACGTTTAACTATTTCATCATGTGCGATTTGATCAAGCTGATACGTACTAATTCCTGCTTTAATTGAATCCGCAACGACTTGTCTTACTTCTTCAAGTATCTGTCCTGCTTTACGCATCAACTCAATTTCTCGCTTTGATTTAATTTTTATCAATTTGATCACCCAATACTTTCATAACATCTAGATGCGTTTTTTGAAAGTCTCCACTTCCATCAATATGAACGAGTAATCCTGAATGTTCATAATAACGAAGAACTGGTTCTGTTTGTGTGTGATAAACAGTTAAACGTTTTTTTATTGTATCTTCGTGATCATCTAGTCTTTGAACGAGTGTAGCACCATCATTATCACAGATATTACTTTGTTTTGATCTTTTGGTTTTAATGTGATAAATTGCCCCACAAATCGGACATACTCGTCGACCCGCTAAGCGCGTGATGATTGTTTCGTCGCTTGCTTTAAGATTTATAATGGCATTTAACTTGATGTTTTTTGCTAACAATATCTGATCCAATGCTTCAGCTTGAGCTTTTGTACGTGGATAGCCATCAAATAAAAACCCGTTTTTGACATCGTCTTCATCCAGTCGTTTGGCAACGAGCTCATTTGTTATACCATCAGGAACTAATTCGCCTCGATTGATATACTCTTTTGCTCGTTTACCAATTTCAGAATCCCCTTTGAAAAGGTTTCTAAAAATATCGCCTGTTGAGATGTGAGGGATACCAAAAGCTTTTGTTAGTAAGTTAGCTTCTGTCCCCTTACCGGCCCCCGGAGGGCCTAATATTATAATTCTCATTGTTTTAACGCCTTGCGAAAATGCCACCATATTCTGCCTGACTTGCATCAGTTTCTAGTTGTTGTGTAGTTTCGATGGCGACACCGACGATAATTAGTAAACTTGTTCCTCCAAGCGTAATCGCTTGTGATTCTGCTGCATTAAACCCTAAAACAATACTAGTTAGCAATGGTAAAATCGCTAAGACAACTAAGTAAGCTGTTCCAATTACTGTAATTTTAAATAGTAATCTAGCCACATAGTTCTTTGTTTCTTCTCCCGGTCTAATGCCAGGAATATAAGCGTTTGATTTTGACAGGTTATCTGCAATTTTTTCTGGATCTACGGTTAAGAAAGAATAGAAAAAAGAGAAAATGATTATTAGCAGCACATACAAAATAAAGCCCATCGGTTGTTGATAATTAAATATTGCTCCTATCCACTGCGCAAAGGATGACGTCTGTCCAAGTGCACCAGAGATCGTAAGTGGGATACTTAAGATTGTCTGAGCAAAAATAACGGGGATTACGCCAGCGCTATTTAATTTCATCGGAATGTTTGAATCTGCTTTCCCTTGACGGTTTGCATATTGAATCGGAATTTTTCTAACCGCAATCTGCATATAAACTACTCCAAGTAAAATTGCGAAGTAGAATAATATAATTAGCATGAACCATACAACGTCCCATCCATCAGTACCTGTTGCAGAAATGTATTTACCCCACAACATTGTAATCATTGTTGGTAAACTTGTTACAATACCGGCAACAATTAAAATCGATGTTCCGTTTCCAATACCTTTTTTAGTAATCAAATCACCCAACCAGATTGCTAATGCTGTACCCGCTGCCATTACTAAAGCCATATAAATATAGAATAAGTAACGATAGTTTGTGATGTCATAACCTTCAAGTTCAACAATTAAAATGCTTCCTGGTCCTTGATTGGTCCCAATGATTAAGATGAAGGCTTGAACAAAAGCAAGAATAACTGCACCATAACGGGTATACTTATTAAGTCTTTGTTTCCCTTTATCGCCTTCTTGTGCGATTTCCTTAAATTTAGGAACAACCATTTGTAATAATTGAACCACAATCGATGCTGTAATATATGGTGAGATTCCTAGTGCCATTATGGAAAATCTTTCAAGGGCTCTACCACTGAAGTTGTTTAATATTGCTACAAAACTACCACTTTGTTCGATGAAGTTTCGTATGGCATTGGCATTAAAAAGTGGGACAGTAATGTGACTCAAAACTCTAACAACAAGTAAAATCAAGACTGTAAATGCAACTCTTAACATTACTTTCTTATTACTTAGAATCCGTTTTATCCGTAACCACACTTTAAATCACCTCTACACTTCCACCGGCTTGCTTGATCGCTTCCTCTGCAGCTTTTGAGAAATAGTTAGCTTTAACAGTCAATTTTTTCTCCAAAGTTCCATTTGCAAGTACTTTAACGCCTGATTTAACTTTTTTCAAAATATTCCGAGCAATCAATACTTCTGGTGTGATGACTTCGCCGTTTTCAAATACGTTTAAGTCTGATAAATTCACAACTGCAAATTCTTTGCGATTAATGTTTTTGAATCCTCTTTTAGGAATACGTTGGAAAAGGGGTAATTGCCCACCTTCAAAGCCTGGACGTGGTCTACCTCCTGATCTAGCAAGTTGACCTTTATGTCCTTTTCCTGATGTTTTACCAGTTCCACTACCAGGGCCTCGGCCAATTCTTTTACGTGTTTTACGTGCGCCTTCAGTAGGTCTTAATTCATTTAACATGTTTTGGCCCTCCTATTTTATTTCTTCAACTTTAACTAAGTGTGAAATAGTGTTAATCATACCACGAATCGCTTCGTTATCTTCTTTTTCAACCACTTGGTTAATTCTTTTTAAACCCAATGCATGCGCTGTTTTAACTTGATTAGGTTTTCTTGCAATTAAGCTTCTTGTCAATGTTATTTTTAGTTTCATGATATCAACTCCGAAATATCTATGCCACGAAGTTTAGCTGCTTGCTCTGCTGTTCTTAATGATTCAAGTCCAGCAAATGTTGCTCTAACCATATTGATTGGTGTGCTTGTGCCAATAGATTTTGACAAAATATCGTTAACTCCTGCTAATTCAAAAATTGAACGAACAGCTCCACCGGCAATAATACCAGTTCCTTCTGATGCAGGCTTTAAGAATACTTTACCTGCTCCAAATATACCTGTAACTGCATGTGGGATTGTTGTGTTAACAATCGGAACTGTGATCAGATTATTCTTAGCTGTTTCGATAGCTTTTTTAATTGCATCTGGTACTTCCTGTGCCTTACCTGTCCCAAAGCCAACTTGACCTTGCTTGTTACCAATTATAACTAAGGCAGCAAAACGGAAACGGCGTCCACCTTTAACTACTTTGGTGACACGGTTAATTGAAACGACACGTTCTTCAAATTGAACTTCTTGTTGTTCTTCTTGGAAATTACTTTTCGCCATCTTCTGTTTCTCCTTCCTTAGAATTGTAAGCCAGCTTCGCGCGCAGCATCCGCAAGCGCTTTGATACGTCCGTGATATAAATATCCGCTACGATCAAACACAACTTTTGTAATGCCGCCAGCAAGGGCTTTTTCTGCAATTTTCTTACCTACTGCCTTAGCTGTTTCAATATTAGAACCAGCAAGACCTAACTCCTGACTACGAACACTAAATAAAGTGTGTTGCTTAACATCATCAACTAATTGAACATAAATCGCTTTATTTGAACGATATACACTTAATCTAGGGCGTTCTGAAGTGCCATTAATGGCTTTGCGAATACGTAAATGACGTTTTTGTCTAGATTCGTTTTTAGAAATTTTCTTAATCATATCCGTATCCTCCCTTACTTAGCAGTCTTTCCAGCTTTACGTGGAACATACTCACCAACATAACGAATACCTTTTCCAAGATATGGTTCTGGCTTTCTAACCGCACGAATATTAGCTGCAAATTCTCCAACAACTTGTTTATCAATACCTTCGATTGTAATTTCTGTGTTTCTTGGCATTGTGACTGTAACATGTTTTGGTATTTCTAATTCAACTGGATGTGAATATCCCATTGCTAAGACAACTTTATTTCCTTGAACCTGGGCACGATACCCAACTCCTTGGATTTCAAGTTGTTTTTTAAATCCTTCTGTAACTCCGGTAACCATATTTGCTAATAAAGCACGGGTGGTACCATGAATTTTCATTGAAAAGAGTTCATCGTTTGAACGTGCAACGCTCAACTCCGTTCCTTCTTGTTTGATTGTTAAACGTTCATTAAACTGGTATTCAAGTTGTCCTTTTGGCCCTTTGACTACAACGTAATTTTCGGGGCTTATGCTTACAGTAACTGAAGCAGGAACTTGAATCACTTTTTTACCTATACGTGACATAATTTCCTCCTATTATTACCATACGTAAGCGAGCACTTCGCCGCCAACTTGAGCCATACGTGCTTCGCGGTCTGTTAAAATACCTTTTGATGTTGAGATTAAAGCAACCCCTAATCCGTTTAACACTCTAGGTAATTCACTTACAGACGCATAAACACGAAGTCCTGGTTTCGATATCCGTTTTAATCCTTTAATTACACGTTCTTTTTCAGGTGTGTATTTAAGGTTTACAATTATTTTGCCTTGTGGTCCGTCCTTAACTACTTGGTAATCAAAGATGAATCCCTCCTTTTTTAAAACAGTTAAAATATCTGCTTTAAGCCTAGAGGCTGGCATTTCTACTTTCTCATGACGCATTCTATTTGCGTTACGAATACGCGTAAGCATATCCGCAATTGGATCAGTCATAACCATATTTCTTCCTCCTTATTACCAACTGGCTTTTTTAACACCAGGCAATTCGCCTTTATGTGCTAATTCACGAAACTTAAGTCGTGATAAACCGAATTTACGCATATATCCACGTGGACGTCCATCAATGGCGTCGCGATTTCTAATTCTAGTTGCTGAAGCATCTCTTGGAAGCTTCTGAAGTGCTTGATAATCGCCTTTCGCTTTTAGTTCGGCAACTTTCTCGCGATATCGTTCAACAATCTCACGACGCTTATCATTTTTT
>JBAYPP010000010.1:0-16813 GCA_041677585.1 Acholeplasmataceae bacterium | reverse complement strand
GACAGCATCAATTGCGGTTGTCTTTTATCCGATGCATGGAGAAACTTTAAAGGAATTGCTAAAATCAATGCAAATCGCTTTATACTTAATTAAAAAGAACGGTGGTAACGCAGTTCGAATTTACTCAAATGATATGGGTGAACATGGCGAACATATTGAATACTATTATCAAATAAAACATGCAATCCAGCATAAGGAGTTTCAATTGTATTATCAGCCAATCATTGATGTTAAGAATAAAGATATTTATGGCGTTGAAACATTAATTCGTTGGAATCATCCTGAACACGGACTTTTAGCACCTAATCAGTTTTTAGGTGTAATGGAGCAGTCAGGTGATATTCATTGGATTGGTTTATGGGGATTAGAAACGTTAATTAAAACCCATCAAGAATTGGATCAAACCTTTCCATCAAAAAGAATTTATTTAACTTTAAACTTAAGTCCTAAACAATTAATCAATGATTTATTGCCGTCAGACTTTCAAAAAATCTTAAAAAAATATCGAATGAATCCGGAATTTATTGTTTTGGAAATTATTGAGTTTGCCCTATTTGAAAAAGAAACAACAATTTTCAAGAACTTAAAAAAACTAAAGGATATGGGTTTTAAGATTGCAATCGATGGCTTTGGTTTAGATTATCAAACATTATCAAAAGTTGATAAACTAGATATTGATATCATTAAATTGGATAATGAATTTTTACAAGCGGAAGAATACATGAAAGGTAAATTTGCATCATTGTTAGTCGAATATGCGGAGAAAAATCAATATGATATTATTTGTGAATCAATTGAAGATAGTGAAATGCTTAATCAAGCAATAAGCTATGATGTTAAGTATTTGCAAGGCTTTTATTTAGCAAAACCAATGTCTTCGGAAGCCCTAAAGGGTTATATTGGAACAAAGCATTGGAACGAATTGATTTAACTTTTTAAACAAAATTTATCTTTGTTGTTGACATTTTGAAAAACATTTACTATAATGTTGATATATCGTCGATTGATGTCGATATTGAATGTTCAAAGGCAAACCTAGAGAAATCTAGCGACGCAAAGCTAAAGGGCCTGAAATGGTAGCCAGTTGTCATTTTAATGACGCTGGCTTTTTTTGTCTAAAAAATCTATAGGTAAAGGATGTGATGCAGCTTGAAACTTTCAAAAGTATTAGGAGTTAAGAAAGCAAACTTAAGAGCAAGGGTCATCACGCTTGGATTAATCATTACAGGGATACTTTCAATTGTTTTTGGAGTCGTAACATTCTATGGACAAAATGCTGGTAACTTCGTAATGGCCTTGGACAATGAAGCAGTTAGACGACGAATTGTCTTATCATTGGATGGAACACTTGATAAAACATCAACTAGGCTAATGACTGAACCATTAAGTGGAGCATTACCAATTACGTATAATTGGATTAAGTTTGATGAAATAGGCGAAGCACAAGGTGACTATATTGATCCAGATTTTGAGTACTTAGCATTTACATTTTATATTATCAATAATGGGACTGAGACAGTTGATATCAATTATCACATCCGAATTACAGATGTCTATAACAATGCTGATGAAGTAATCCGAATCGCGATTGTTGAAGATGGAGCAATAAGTGTTTTTCAAAAAGAAGATAAGGTTTATCCACTTAATTTTGAAGGCTATCCAGATGATATGCCAGAGACAACTGATTTTTTGACAGAAGAAACAGTTATGCGCGGTCGATTTACAAACTTTAAACCAGCGGATGTAAAAAAGTTTTCAATTGTAATGTGGCTTGAAGGTTATGATCCAGATTCGAGTGATCAAATTATCGGCGGAAGATTTAAATCGTTCATGAACTTTGTTGTTGATCGATTCGGAGCTGAGTAACCATGAAAAAGGTTTATATATCAATTCTCTCAATTTTCTTACTTGGCATTGCATTTGGTACAGTAACTTATGCATGGTTAGAAATTTCGAATGTTAATACAATCGAAGAAATGGGAGTTACTGCTTCACTTGGAGATGATTTACAAGTTTCATTAGATGGAGAAACCTATTTTAATGAAATTACTAGTGAGATGTTAAGAGAACTGTTCGGTCGGATTCAGTTAACGGATGTTACTAGTCAAGACGGCATCCACTTTGAGACAGGTGGATTAAGAAGAGACGACAAAATAGTAGTTAATAGAGATTACTTAAGTTTTCCGATTTGGTTTAGAACAGATTTAGCCCAAAGAAGCATTTATTTAGTAAACAATACAAATCATCTGTCAACTTATGAAGACCCGGTTGCTGGAACATATGTAGTTTCCAGAGGAATTGCTTGGGAAGCACCGATTGACTTCACATATGCACCTAATGATGAAGTAAAAGCAAAAGAAGTTAGAACATATTACGCAAGTAATGCAATTAGAATGGCATTTATTGAAGAAATAGATGAAACAAATCCACTTGATGATCGTGATGAATCAGAGTTGATCAGATTTATTTATGATCCGAGTGAAAACGAAGAACGAGGATTTTATAAACAATATGGTGCGTTGAATTACTATATTAAAAGAGTGGGATCAATGCAATCTGTACCAATTGAAATACCAAACACATCGTATCGATTATCAAGGATTGCAAGTGGACCACCAATGGCACTTGATAATGAATCACAAGTATTAAACTTAGTTAGAACCGACATGATAAATGAACGAGGAAGATATTTTTATCAAGGTAAACTAACAATCAATGTCTGGGTTGAAGGCTGGGACGCAGACGCATTTGATTCAATCATTAGAGACAGAGTAAAAATTCAATTTGAGTTTAGAGCTCTAATGCCAGCAGAAGAACAGGATTAACTTAACGAAAGTTAATTGATTATAGAGAAAAAAAAAGAAAATAGATTAAAGGAGAAAAAAAATGAAAGGATTAACACAAAAATTATTATTATCAATTTTAACGGTTGTTATTACCACGATTGCTCTTGGTACAACAACATTTGCTTGGTTCACAGTAACTAATACTGCTAGAGTTCAAGAATTCGAGGCTGAAGTCGTTGGTGACTCAGGGATTGAGATTTCATTTGATGAAATTGCTTGGTACACATCAATGAGTAAAGAAGTGGTTGAATATTACTTGTTTACTAATACAAACCCTAATACGGGTTATCAAGGTGCAAACTTTAGATTTGACCATGTTACCTCGCCAAATGGTGTAACAATTAATGGTCTTGGTGATTCGCAAGCAGGGAGATATTTAGATTTTACACTATACTTTAGATCGCCAAATCTAACTAATATTTACTTAACAAATCTTACATTGACTTCACCAGAATTACAATCGTGGACATCAAACGTTGACTTTATTCTCGCAAATGGAGATGACGCTGATGCTGGATCCACATATGGTGGTTTCCAAGCGGCTAATGCGGCAAGAATTTCATTTGTTGGTTCAGGAGTAGCAGCTCCAATCGTTTATGAAAACCCTAGTGCAGGCGGAAACTTTGTTTTAGGCGGACATACGAATGTCGCATTTGCAGAAGAAATACTTGATGATGGTGTAGGTACAGGAGAATATGGACCAGCCACTGATAATCCAGAATTGTTTAGAGGTGCAGTATCCTATTATGTAGCTTCAACAACTGAGCCACCTTTTGGATATGGTAGCGTAACTGTTGCAAACACCATTACTAATTTAAACAGTGTAAACGATGACAATGAAGATGTCATCGGTCTACTTGTTGCTGTTTTAACAGAAGATGAAGATTCTGGTTATAACACAGGTACAGTAAGAATTCGTGTATGGCTAGAAGGTTGGGATCCAGACACATATAACTCAATCTTAGATGGAAAAATTGGATTAAGTTTCACTTTTAAAGATGAACCTGACTTAGTAGAAACTCCTTGATCTTACAACATAGATTTTAATGAAAGTTCGCAATTTGCGAGCTTTCATTACCCAAAAGGGGTTTGATGTTTCATTTATCAAAATGAAAATGAGCCTAGATATGATACAATAATCATAAATACTAAAACGAGAGGTTTATATGAATACAAAGCCAAATAAAACGATCAAAATCCTAAAGATTTCACTAAACACTTTCTTCTATTTGATTATTGCTTTATTGCTCATTTTTTCGATTGCAAATATTAGAAGAAAATCAGAAAATCAAATTCCAAACATTTTTGGAATAGGAGTATTCTCGGTTCAATCAGACTCGATGGAAGGAACCGAAACCAACTCTTTTCAAAAAGGGGATTTAATTTTCGTCAAAATGCTTAACAAAGAACAACAAAAAAATCTTCAACCTGGAGCTGTTGTTACATTTTATGCAACGATTGACCCAAGATTTAAAGCACAGCTGAATACCCATAGAATTGTAAATGCAGGAACAACATCAGAAGGCATTCAGTATTACCAAACTAAGGGTGATAATCCTGAAGCCGGTATCGATCCTATTGCTCTTGAACCAAAAGATATCATCGCACAATATGGTTCTTTTAGAATCAAAGGAGCTGGAGAAGTGCTTGATTATATGATGGATCCAGTTGGGTTTGCTGTTGTAGTTATTTTGCCAGTGGCGTTATTCTTGATTTATAGTGGCGTTAATTTAGGCCGTAGTATTTTAGCTATTAATCGTGCAAAAATGCAGGAACAATATGCACAGGACAAAGAACTATCACAACAAGAACTAGAAGTTGAAAAAGAAAAAATGAGACAGCAAATTTTAGAAGAATTAAAGAAGGAACAAGGAAAAAACAAAGAGTAGTTTTAGAAGAGGTAGTCAATGGTTGAATTTTCAAGATACTACATTAATCTCATACGCGACTTTTTTATTGGTGTCGGTGAATTTTTCAAAAGACTTTTTGAAGCATTTGCCGATTTATTCTATCGATGGACGGTGGAGTTTGTTCGCAATTTTATCCAACAAAGCGATACTTTTGGCATCTTAGATTGGCTGATCGGTTTTGTTGTTTTTGCCATTAACATTGCTTTTTTTGGCTTTTTGTTTGTGCGTTTATTTCAATATATTAGACGTTACATTAAATTTGTATCCAAAGAAATTGAAAAAGATGAGTTATTAGAAGAAGTATCATTGTTAAATCAAAAGACTGTTGAACTAATTGATGAGAAGAATCGAATACTTGCGCTTCAACTTCAAAGCCTAGGAATTGCTGGTGAAGGCGGAGCTAACGGTGAAGGTATAAACGGTCTAAAAGATAAGAATCACTTAGATCATGGACCATCTAGATTCACAAAACTACTTGCTGTTGACCGTGAATATGAAGAGATTGTAACTAATATCAATATGCGTCAAGAAGACATGATAAGTTTAAATGAGCTCGTCAAACGCTTTATTAACTTTTCAGCATCACAATTAGGGTTATTTTATGACCGAAAAATCATTTCTGCCTTTTTTGCCGGGATGGCAACTTCAAAGACAATGATCTTAGAAGGTATATCCGGTACAGGTAAGACATCGTTACCATACGCAATGGGGAAATTCTTTAATCATGATGCGGCGATTATTCCTGTACAACCATCATGGCGTGATCGAACTGAAATGTTAGGTTATTTAAACGAATTTACGAAAAAATACAATGAAACAGACTTTTTACGTGCCATTTATGAAACAACTTATCGTGAAGATATTAACATTGTCGTCTTGGATGAAATGAACTTGGCAAGAGTTGAGTATTATTTTGCAGAATTCTTATCACTACTGGAAATGCCTGATTTTGACGAATGGAAGATTAGCATCGTCCCTGATACACAACCAGGCGATCCTAAAAATATTTTTAATGGAAAAATGCTGTTACCTCAAAACGTTTGGTTTATCGGTACCGCAAATAAGGATGATTCAACATTTACAATTACTGATAAAGTATATGACCGTGCAACACCAATCATTATTAATACTAAATCAGCCTTTATTGATGCTCCACCGACTGAAGGAGTAATCTTTAATTATGACTACCTACAAGAGTTGTTTACTCAAGCGTATAAAGATCATGGTGTTTCAAGAAAGACACTAGACTTGCTTGAAAAACTAGATGTTTTTATTACTAAAAGCTTTAAAGTAACTTTCGGTAACCGGATTATGAAACAAATTAGAGCTTTTGTTCCGGTATTTGTTGCTTGTGGTGGATCAGAAATTGAAGGCTTAGACTATATGGTATCAAATAAGATTTTAAGAAAGTTTGAAAGCTTGAACTTGCCATTCTTGCAGGATGAAATAGATGAGTTAATTGTATTGATGGATCGTCTATTTGGTAAAGGAAACTTCGTTGAATGTCAAGAATTCTTAAACAACATTAAGAAGCAGTTTTAATGGGAGATTAGATGTAGATGAAAAAAACAAGCGATTTAAAAAAATTTCATGATCGATTTGTCACAACACTAACAGACATTGAACGCTATCACGAATTTCCAAACCATTTTTATCAAGCATTTTTAAGCGGAGATAATAAGATTTATCAAAAAAGCATTTATGAAACAAAAACATTTGATGAAGAATGGATTAAAACAATTGAATCCTATTTTCCGAGCTTAGATAAAATTACGAAAGATCCTAAATCAGGACTTCGTTATGAACAAGACGTAACAATTATTGAAAAAGCAAAAAAAATATCAAGTGATTCAATTAGACATTTATCTTCAAATACCCATCTAATTAAAGAAGTGACAAAAGATGGCGTCATTCCACAAAAGATTTTAACCACACAAGCGGAGATTGAATACGGTATTTATGAAAATCGTTTCATTAAAACCTTAATTAATCGTCTTTTTGATTTTGTCAAGCAACGACATGAAATTGTTAAAAACAATATTGAGTCATTTCAAAAAAAACATTTCAACCTAACTTCAAACTTTGAAATTAGAGACACCAAAGTTGAAATGAATATTGATCTAAACTTAATAGAAGACTTGGAAAACGAATCACTCAGTCGTTATAATAGAGATTTTTTAAATCGAATTCAATCATTATTGAAAAAAGTGAGCGCTTTAAAAACAGGATTATTCATGGAAAGTGTAAAACATGTTAGACCTGTGCAAGCACCAATTATTCAAACGTCAATCATTTTAAAAAACGTCAATTATCGCAACTGTTATATGTTATGGTTGTTTCTCGATAAATATAACACTTTAGCATTTGAACTTGATGTTTCAGAGAAAAATTTGACTTTTGACCAATATTATTTAAAAAATGTTTATCAAACTGCTTTGATTACTTTTAGTAATGTGTACGCAAACCAAAAGATACTAGAAGATCATTATCAGTACTTAGATAAGCAAGATTATAAAAAGAAAACGCCCAAATTTATTAAGAAGCATTTAAGCGACATAATGGAACAACCAGATCCTTATGAAATAGAAGATGTAGAATTAAATCAGTTTTATCTAGATCAAAATAAAAAGGTCTTTAGTAAGAATTTAACCAAGCACCTAGAAACATCGTCTTCATTTGATATTGGCTTAAGAAAGGCACTACGTGATACATTGGCAATATCCAATGCATTATATGAATCGTATTTTGAGTTGTATAATGATGAAGAGTTTGATATCTTTCGAAGCATGGTTAAAAAAGATAAAGCCGATATGGTTGAAGACGCAAGAGAAAAAGCCAAAATTGCCAGAATTATTCGTGAAGTAAAGGAAGTTGATTTTAACAACGCTGTTCGCTTGGAAAAAAGAATGCTACAGCAGCTTGAAGATACACATAAAGATCAGGCAAGATACTTAACAAGAAAAATGAAAGATGAAGGAAAAAGAGTTGCTGCTGAAACAATGATTAAACAAGAAAGAGCAACTTTAAAAACAAAACAAGGATTGTTGTCAGCTCATTTTAGCTATGTTGCCAAGCAAAAGCAATTACTTCGTGAATTACAGATAGAAACAACAAAAAGAATTAGAAATGAAGCAGCAGAATTAAGACAAAAAGAAAAAGAAATCATTATAGCAGAAAAACAAAAAGCAAAAGAAAAATACGAGTTAGAGCTAAAAAGAATTAAAGAAAAGCAAAAGCTTCAAGCAGAAAAACTAGCCCTAAAGGTGAAAAAGGAAAAAGAACTTCAAAAGGAAAGACTTAAGCTTGAACGTCAAAGATTAAAAGAGCAATCGAGTCAAAAAGTTAAAGCTAAAAAAGCTGAAATTAAGACTCGGATGCAAGAAAAAGTAGTAAAGGCTGAGGAAAAATTAGCAGCATGAAAAAGAAGATAACTAAATGGACATTCGCAATTTTCACTTTAATGCTCTTCTTATTAACAGCCTATGTAATGATTTTTGCAAGTCGTGCTTTTGCTAAAAATGAATTGTTTCATTTATTCGGTTATGCTTACTCTGTTGTTCCAACAGACTCAATGGAAGGATCAAATTCCAATACAGTCAAAAAAGGTGATATTGTTTTTATCGACAGAACGCCGTATGAAGACTTAGAGGTGGGCGATATTATTGTTTTTAAAAGCGATGAAGGTCGTTTAATAATTCATCGAATTCATTCATACGATAAATCATCAGGTGAAATTATCACCCATGGTGATAAAAACCCCGATGATTATGATCAGCCGATTACAGAGTATAACTATAGAGGTAAATTTGTAAGCAAACTAAGTTTACTTAATCTAGGTTTGATTATCTATCAACATAGAACGCTATTATTTGGCTTTGTAATGCTCTTATTGGCAATAACAATCATAATCGAAGTTGTTAGTATATTCAAGCAAGTCAATGAACGAAATAAGCAGAAGATTAAGGCTGAATTAGAGGAAAGAGAAAAGCAAGAAAAACAAAAGCTATATGATGAAATCAAGGCTGAAGAAGCACAAAAAAACAAGGTATAACAATTGTTAAATGGACGTTATTATTGTATAATAATAATTGAAGTAAGAAATTTAATTCAAAGATTAAAGGGCAAACTTAGGGAAACCTAAGGACGCAAAGCTATAGGGCCTTAACATGGTAGCCAGTTGCATCTACATTAGTAGATTCAGCTGGCTTTTTTGTGATAGAAAGGAAGTGACATAAATGAAAAAATCAATCTATTTAAACATCATCCTTTTCATTTTGGTGTCACTTTTAACGTTGTCAACGGTTGTTTATGCATGGTTTAGTCTAACGGAAACAAATCGTGTTCAGCAATTTACTTCTAACGCTGTTGACTATGGAGCAATTATGAGTTTTGAAGTAAAAAAAGGTGAAGACGGTGAATATGTAACAATTGATACAATTGATGATATGCATAGTTTTTTCGGTCAAACTGTTCCAAGCGATGAAATCATTTTTAGAATCCAAGTTGAAAACAAAAGTAGTAGGGCTGTTTCAGTGAATTCGGTTATAAAAAACATGGGTAGTCTAACTGAAAACACTAATTTTTACATGCTTGATGTCTTTTATCTAGAGGATGGAAGAATAAAATTGAATGATGAATATCAATTTTATGAAGTTGATGAAACTCAAGCTATAAAACATGGACAGATATTAAATCCATATCGTTTTAGCAACTTGGTTGATGATGATAACAATTTTACTTTGATTGACGAATATCCTTTAGAACTTGACGGACTATTAGTAATTGAATTTAAGATCGTCTATGATAGTAATACAACACACATTGGGTATCATTTTGGAACGTTTATTTTTAACTCAATTTTTGTTGAGTTAAGATAGAGGAGGTTATGATGAAAAAGAAAAAAACACTCTTTCTCTTATATGTCCTCCTGCTTGTTGTTATGCTATTACTTGTTCAGCAGGTAGGAGCGTGGCTTATGGATGAATATCAAACTAAAAGCTATCGGTTTGAATCAGGTGAAGTTAGATATGTTTTGACAGGAGATTTAATTGATTCAAGCTTGATTATGCCGGCTCAGGAATTATTATTGGCTCCACTTGAATTGACAAACGAATCATCAGTAACAACGGAAATTAGATTTCAGATTATTGTAACCTCGAGTGTTGCCGGAATTGATTCACAAATTGCTATTTTTGAGTTTGGTGAAGGCTGGGTTTTAGATGACGGATATTACTATTATCGAGGTACGCATACAACGTTAGTAGGTGGTCGTTATCAACTTGATCCAGATAATCAAACTATAACAGTTCTGTCAAGCTATAAACTAAACGGAAATATTGTCAAAAACAATTATCGAAACGCTCTTATTACGACCACCCTTGTTTTCCAAAGTAAGCAAAGTAAGTATGTTACTTGGGAATATTTAGGAACAGCAAATTATGATTTTACGACCGGTGAGCCACATGATTAAAAAATGGATCTCTCGAATCTTATCAACTGTCGCTGTCAGTATAATTATGCTGCTCTTATTGTTTAGACTATTTGGATATCAGATTTACGCTGTGGTTAGTCAATCAATGGCACCGTCAGTGCCACAATACCGTTTAGTGTTTGTTAATCCAATAAAAGAGCCACAAGCGATTGATTTTAAGGTTGATGATATTGTTGTTTTAAAAGGTGAGAGCATTCCTGTCTTACATCGCATCGTTAAAATAGAAGGCGATAAAATAACAACAAAAGGAGATGCTAACACAGCACTTGATCAAGAAACAGATGTTTCAAGCATTAAAGGAAGCTATTATTTCTCGATTCCGTTGCTTGGTTTATTTGTCATTCATGCTCGTCTTGTTCTAATTGTAATGCTAATTGTCTTCGCAATAATTGTTGTAAAGGCAATTAAAGACTTAAAGGAGAAAGAACATGAAAAATAAAACGCTTCATAAAGTTATTTTAATTATGGTGCTATTACCTTTAGTCGCAATTACGACAACGTATGCCTGGATTGCATTAGTTGACCGTACACAACCAATTTTAATCTATTCTGGTTCATTGGAAATCAATGCCATTCTTTATCAGGGATTTGATGATAATGATGATGGAATTGTTGATTATTATGAAGAGTATGAAGATGATGATTTAGCGTTTTTAAACGTAGTTGCCAACGAAACGTTTTATTTTAAAATAGAAATTAGAAACGATGGTAATATTCATGGCCATTTAAAAATTGTTTTCAATCAGGCAGAAGAGAATAATCTAATTTTTGCAGATCATTTCTCAGTTAATTACTTAGACCCAAATACTGAGGTTTTAACAAGTAAGATTTTAAATCAAACAGAGTTGTTATTATTCGAAGAATACATTTTAGAAAGAGAAGCGACATATGTCTTTGAATTCATGATCCTAGTCGGTGAAAATGTGACGAACGCTCATTATGGAATGTCAATGATAATTGATCATATTCATTTGCAGCTAGATCAAATTAGACCAAGTTAAGAAAGGTGTAAAGATGAGTAGAAAAGCTATAATTTGGATTGCCTTAATTTTAATAATTATGACAACAACCGGAATTATCACGGCTTTTTTGCTTGATCAAGAATCAATTGAAAAAGACCATACAGTTGGTTTTGTTAAAGCAGATTACGATATTTATTTTATGAAAGATGGCATTAGATATGAAGCGAATGAAGTTGTAATACCGAATACAACAGTCATTAAAGCAGGTGTTTATCATATAAATGTCGTTGATAGTAACGCCATTAGCTTCATTGAAAACTTACGGATTGATTTTAAAGTAACAAGCAATATTGATACATGGGTTCGCATTAGAATAATTGAAACACTAATTTTTAAATCGGAAAACCAATTAGGTTTAATTACAGAAAGCTCGATAACGACCGAACCAACGCAATATTTTATTGCCGCAAACTGGTATGATAATCAAGCTGATGATGGATACTTTTATTACATGGAACCAATTAAACGTCTTGATGAAAATAATGCTAATGTCTTACCGTTTATTCCCTCGTATTTTGAAGGTGTTTTTTACAACGCTAGACCGCTAGGCTATGAAATCCAATTGGCAATTGTTGTTGACTCTGTTCAGTTACACGAAGGACCAATTCATAATTGGTTTTATGATACTCCACCATGGGGAGGAACTTGGACATGAAAAAAATTATAATTATATTACTTGGAATAAGTTTACTGTTCGGGTTAAGTTTAATTAGCAATGTTACATTACATGCTGAAGAGATCATTGATAGAGAGAAGTTACTTAATCATGACTTTGATGAAATCATTGTCAAAAATGAAAATAATACATATATTTCATATACTGATTTTAGACAAACAATCGCCTTTGTTGGTGCAACCCCATCATCGATTACTAGCGCGATGACTGATAAAAGCATTAGATTTGATACAGCAGATGAATTGTATCGTTTTTCAGTTGATGTAAGTTATCATCCTGACCATATTTATCAAACATTAGATCCTTCACAAAATGTTAAGCTGCCGCTTAATATCCGTGAAGTATTACTAGATCTAGATTATGTTTTAGGTAACGATATCGATTATTCTGTGATGCGTTCAAGACAATTCATTCCGATTGGCTTCCAGTTTTCAAACATTGAAGCTGAAACATTTAATTATAATTTTACAGGAACATTTGATGGACATGGGTACGAAATTAGCAACTTATATTTTGCAGGCTATAACCTAATTACAACAGTAGAGGGTGAAGGTGAAGCAGAAATTGATACTGTTTTATCTCCTTATTATGCAATGTTTACGCAAAATGAAGGTGTCATTAGAAATGTTGGCTTAATTAATCCAACCTATGAATTACAAAGTGAACATGAAGATATAAATAAAGCTGCTAACTTAGTTGGTTTAAATAAAGGTTTAGTTGAAAATGTTTACGTAATCGATAATCGCGAAAACATTTATAATGCTGGTATTCGAATGAGAGCACCAATTGGTGTAACCTCAACATCGTATTCAGCAGCTGGGATTGTGTATCATAATCAAGGAATATTTAGACATGCTTATTATGTTTCAAGAGTAGTTGTTAATGCTTCGTTTATTAATAACTTTAGTGTTCAGCCAGTTGTCTATATTAATGAGGGAACAACGAGTCAATTAGTTTATGATTCAACAGTTTATCAATTAACAATCCAACTAGGAGCAAGCACTTATCAAGTTACAACACCAAACAGTTTTGCTGCTGGTGAAACAACACAAGTCTTAAGAAACTCGTCGAGTTTAGGTTCAAGTTGGTATTATTATCCACAAGACCGATATCCCGCTTTATGGGGATTAGACTATGTTGATGGAAAATATGAGATAAATGACGCCAGAGATTTCGTAACTTTCTCAAGATTAATGTATCTAAATACAGTTAGAAACAATCAAGTTTTTCGTGATGCTGACTATGTATTAAAAGCTGATATTGATATGAGCGAGTTTGCTAGAGCTGCTTATGATACATCGCAAATTGAGTTTTCGGGTAGTCTATCAGGCTTAAAAGAAGATGGCGGAAAATATACGGTTCATCATTTACATTTAGTTAATGGTGTCTTAATTAGCTCAACTTATTATGGGGGGCTCTTTAGTGTTTTAAAAGGAAGTGTCGAAGACATCATATTTGCTAATTCATCATTAACGATTAATGATTCAGAAGAATATTACGGTCTATCTTTTTACATCGGATTAATTGCAGGCAAGTTAGAGGGTGGATCAATTAATAATGTTTTAGCTCAAGTGGATATTAACTTAGGGGTTGATGCAATCGGTTCATTAAGTGTTGGTGCACTCGTAGGTCAAGCATATGGTGTTATGATGGGAGTTTATGCTGAAGGAACATTAAATGCAGGAATCCATACATTTAAAACCGGACAACAAGCTGATCCGATTTATAACATTGGTGGTATTGTTGGATCAACCGACACACAACGATTGACATTATATAACGCTTTAAGCAAAATGAGTATTAACAGCATTGGAACAAGTGCTTCAGTTACAACTGCTAGAAACGGTGAAATCCGCTTAGGTGGTGTGATTGGTTACGTTGAAAATGCAAGCATAAGTCATGATTTAGGTTTGTTAACAAACGAAGGAACATTAGTAGTAAATCAGTTTTTAATGAATAATACGATGAATCAGTACGTATCAGGTGTGATTGGTTTAAGTCGTGGCAGTGCATATTTAATGCATGAATATTATGGTTTATGGACAAATAAGGGCTTAATAAACGCAACAAATGCAGGGACAAACTATGTAACTGCATCCGGTGTTGTTGTCTCAAATCATAATGAGCAAGTTGAATATTTATATTTGTTTAATGAAGGAAACTATACAACATCAAGCTATTCAAGATTTAACTATACTTCATTAGTATATGATTTAAGTACAAGCGGAGTCATCCTTTCACAATCAAAAAATACAAGTAGCTATGAAATTGTCGGCAACTATAATTTCTCAGGCGTCTATTATAGTGCAAACAATGCACCATCATTATTAAGATATGTTGAAAATAGTGGTGATATTTTATATCGCAATCAAGCGTTTAGCAATGAAAGAAGCGTTGCTGGGATTTCCCTATCAACAAACATAAGTTATTTGAATGTTATTTATAGTGGTAATTTAACAATGTACGGTATTACTTCCAGCAATGTTATCTGGATGGCGGGAATTACGCAGATTTTGTCGCCCAATCATTATCTGAAAGCTAGCTTAAATGAAGGAAAAATGACGTTTGCTAATATAAATATTAGTAACAATGCCTATATTGCTGGGTTAGTAAATCGGAATTTAGCAGGCAATTTGCACAATCAGGACACCTCATCAATGCCAAGAGCAACGACAGGTATCTTATCGAGTGTCAATTATGCTGATATCACTTCAATCTATAATGACACAATTAATAGTATTACAGGCAATGGAAACACATATGTTGGTGGAATTGTTACGCTAAATGGTGGTCCATCAGGGGGATCTATTCAAGATTCATTGAATATGGGCAATATTCGTTTTGCAAATACAAACCCTTTTACTGATTTGGTGTATTTTGAACCGAATGCAAACGAAGGTGGATTAGTAAGATATTATTATCACGCCACTATTTTAGGCGGAATCGCCGCCTCAACTGCAAATGGTTTATCAAGAATTTATGATACTGCAAACAGTGGTGAGATCATTGCAGTTTCAAGAAACTTTTCACGTGCAGGCGGTATTTTAGGATTAACTCTTTACCAAGAGTTAGCTGCCGGTAATGTTTCATCAACGCTTTTTAATAATTCAGCAACGATTAACGCAAACTTCTTAGAGAATTCAATTCTAGCAAACGGGATCAATTATGGTAATGTTGCATCATATACAAGTGTTGTTATCAACTATAACACGACTACTAACGCGACCGGATCACTGGGAACATATCGTTATTATACATCATCAACCGCAATGACAAACAGTGTTGGAACACGTGAAGGAACATTAGAACGTCCAGGTATTTACGCCTCAGCCGGCGGAGTTATCGGTTATGGATTATCCGTGATGAGAAGAATGATTAATCACGGAAAAGTGAGTTCTACCGATGTAGCTGGCGGTATTGTTGGTGCGACATTTGTTTATCGTTCTAACCAAAACACGATTACTGTGGTTCATATTGATACTGCAATTAATTACGGTTCAATTCGGGCTTTTAAAACAAGCAATTTCAGTAATATTGATGAAGCATCTTTAATTTATGAAGACTTTGAAGCCTACTTTTATGCAGTTGATGATCCATTCATTTTTCCAAATAGTTTAAGAAATGATAATAGTGCCAGTTATTTCCCAGAAGATAAACGGGGAATTGGTGGTATTTTTGGACGTCTACAACGTGGTCAATCCAGAAGAATGTCTGCCGTTGGTGGAACCTTTGACTTTATTGTAAATATGGATCCAAACGTTGACTTAATTGGGCGTCTTGACCAAGTAACAAACTTTACTAGTTCAAACCAATACTTTATTTTCTCGAATGTAAAATATTATAGTGCGAGAATTAATGACACTACTCAAGCAATTTTCACGGGCTTTGATTATATTTATCGATATTCAAGTGGTTCATCTAACCGTCCTGTTAGTAGAGTTTTCAACCGTGTCTACAATGTTAAGGAACGGGATTATTATTATCGAACTGGCAACAACTGGTATCGTCAAGCACAAGTTTTACGCGAAAACAGAACTGAAACTGAAATTACAGGTAACCTATATCGAAACTATAGCGGCAGTACGGGATCATTAGTATCCAATAACCAAACTAGAGTTGCTAGAAGTAGAGTAACCGGAAGTAATTGGGTTAATGTTGGTTCAGCTGTAAATCTAGGCAGTTCTGGTAACTATCAACAATATCAAAATGAACGTTATATTCAGCCTGTCGTTTTTTCTCAATCACAAGTTGGTAATAACACAAATGAATCAGCTTCATATTATTTCATTTTAGAAAATAGTTTGTCAGTTCCTTTAATTACTGAAAACCCAAATCAAACTTATGGTGAATTTGTTTATGGTGCGTCATTTGAAATGCGCAATGATAATACGATACTATCCAATGGTGAACCAATTACTTCATACATCTACTACGTTGAAAATGAAGTTCTATCAGATCGTTTTAGAAATGAAAGAGAATATGGAATGTATGTTTTATCAACTTCATCAGGAAGTTCATTTGGTTCTGCTTTACCAGTAAACATTCAACTGGATCAATTATATCGACTAGAGGGATATTTACCATATGATACTAATTATGAAAGTATACCCTTAAGTGATAAAAATCCTTTACCACAAACAATAATTACGCATTATCAGAGCTTATTCCAAACAAGGTTTAATGATAAATCTGAATTATTGACTGATAATCAAAATGTAGAGTTATTGGAAAATGGAGGCTCATACACACACTTAATCACGCCGACCATTAACCATGCACAAAGAAGAATTACATTTACTTTAAGATTAAATCAGATTAATCAAACACAACAGACGTTATCATATCGCATTTCCGATATCCTATTACCG
>JBAYPP010000009.1:0-16869 GCA_041677585.1 Acholeplasmataceae bacterium | reverse complement strand
ACCTAACTTAATGTTTGGTTTTGTCTTTCTTCCGTTTTCAATTGCAGTTTGCATCAATTTACCAACACCGTTGAAGTCGATATGGGCAAATGGATCGTTTGCGAAAATTTTCTTTTCATAATATTCGCCTAAGAATGTACCTGCATCATCACGGCTAAAGCCGAATGCCATTTGCGTTAAGTCATTTGTCCCAAAGCTAAAGAAATCAGCTTCTTCAGCAATTTCATCAGCTAATAAGCAAGCGCGTGGAATCTCAATCATTGTTCCAACCAAGTATTTTAGGTCAACGCCTGATTCTTTGATGATTTGATCAGCTGTCTTAATGACAAATTCTTTGATGTATTTTAATTCTCTTAATTCACCAACAAGCGGGATCATAATCTCAGGAATTACTGTTAAGCCTTGTTTTGTTACTTCGATTGCTGCTTCAATGACAGCACGTGTTTGCATTTCAGCGATTTCTGGATAAGTAACAGATAAACGAACACCACGATGACCTAACATTGGGTTTGTTTCGTGTAATTCATTAATCTTATTGTTTAAAGCTTGGTAAGTGACATTCATTTCTTTTGCTAAAGCTTGAATTTCGGCTTCTTGTGTTGGTAAGAATTCGTGTAGTGGTGGATCTAAGTAACGAATTGTCACAGCGTGACCTTTCATTTCTTTATATAGACCAATGAAGTCTTCTCTTTGCATTGGTAAAATTTTCGCTAATGCTCTTTCACGCTCAGCTTTTGAAGAAGCAAGAATCATTTCACGAACAGCCATAATTCTATCTGCTTCAAAGAACATATGTTCTGTACGACATAAACCGATTCCTTGTGCACCAAAATCATAAGAAACTTTGGCATCTCTTGGATTATCGGCATTTGCACGAACTTCAAGAGCACGGAATTTATCCGCCCAGTTCATTAGTGTTTCAAAATCGCCTGAGATTGTCGCCGCAACCGTATCAACTTTTCCGGCATAAACAAGACCAGTTGAACCATCTAATGAAATCCAGTCACCTTTGTTAAATTTAAGGCCGTTTGTTTCAAAGTAACCTTCTTTTTCATGAACATGAACATTACCCGCTCCTGCAACACAACATGTTCCCATGCCACGAGCAACAACTGCAGCGTGTGAAGTCATTCCACCGCGAGATGTTAAAATACCTGATGCAACAACCATACCTTCGATATCTTCAGGTGAAGTTTCTTGACGAACCAAAACAACTGGAAGACCATCTTTAGCAAACATGGCTTTTGCCTGTTCAGCCGTAAAGGCAACTCTGCCTGCTGCTGCACCTGGAGATGCATTCAATCCTTTAGCAATGACTTTCGCAGCTTTTAGTGCTTTTTGATCGAATTGTGGATGTAATAATGAATCAAGTTGAGCTGGTTCTACCTTTAGGACAGCCTCTTTTTCTGTTAAGACACCTTCTTTAACTAGATCGATGGCAATTTTAAGTGCTGCTTGAGCAGTTCTCTTACCATTTCTTGTTTGCAACATATAAAGTTTCCCGCGTTCAATCGTAAACTCCATATCTTGCATATCACGATAATGTGCTTCTAGTTTTTTCGCTAGTGTATAAAATTGATTGTATAAATCAGAATTTACTTTTTCTAGTTCAGAAATTTGGTGTGGTGTACGAATACCAGCAACAACGTCTTCACCTTGTGCGTTAAACAAATACTCACCATATAATTCATCAGTACCATCAGCTGGATTACGGCTAAACGCAACACCTGTACCAGAATCTTCACCCATATTACCAAAAACCATTGCCTGAACGTTAACCGCAGTACCCCATTCATAAGGAATGTGGTTTAAACGGCGATAAGTATTCGCTCTTGGGTTATCCCATGAACGGAAAACAGCTGTTACAGCAGCAATCAATTGTTCTCTTGGATCATTTGGAAATTCTTCGCCCTTTAATTTTAAATATTTTGCTTTATATTGTCCAACTAGTGTAATTAAATCCTTATCATTTAAATCCGTGTCTAATTGAACACCTTTTTGCTTTTTCATTTCCGTTAATAAATGTTCAAAATTCTCTTTGTCAACTTCCATTACTACGTCAGCAAACATTTGAATGAAACGACGGTATGAATCGTAAGCGAATCTTGGGTTGCCAGTTAATTTCGCCAATCCGACAACTGCTTCATCATTTAAACCTAGGTTTAAAATTGTGTCCATCATTCCCGGCATTGAAGCTCTTGATCCAGAACGAACTGAAACTAAAAGCGGGTTATTTGGATCACCAAATTTTTTCCCTTCTTCCTTTTCAAGTTTTTCCAAAGCTTGGTAAATTTGCTCAATGATAATTGGTTGAATTACCTTACCTCTTTGATAATAGTCGTTACATGCTTCAGTTGTAACTGTAAAACCTTGTGGAACAGGCATGCCAAGGTTTGTCATTTCTGCAAGATTGGCACCTTTACCACCGAGAAGGTTACGCATTGTTGAGTCGCCTTCTTTAAATAAATAAACATATTTACTCATAAATTATTCCTCTCTTTATGTTATCGTTTCTAAGAAACTTTTTTTACTAACTCATACATTTCATTACGTGGCCGCTTGGCTTCTAGGATATGATTCAATGGTAAATGAATCATTCTTGAATCTCTAACACCAACACCAACCCCTATAATACCATCATTTAACAGTTCTATCGCATATGTGCCCATTCTAGACCCCAAAATACGATCTTCTGGACAAGGTGAACCACCTCTTTGAATATAGCCCAGAATTGTCGCTCTGGCTGAAAATTCGGTTTCTTTTGTTATCTCTTCAGCTAGATCATGCACATTCAGGATATTTTCGGTGATGACAATTATGGCATGTCTTCTACCTGTTTCTTTATGTGCTCTTAATGTTTTGAACATTCCTTTTTTGTCAACCGGATTTTCCGGTGTAATAATAAATTCTGCTCCACCGCAGATTCCAGCATATAATGCTAAATCACCTGATTTTCTGCCCATTGTTTCAACGATGCTACACCGACGATGTGATTGGGATGTGTCTCTTAGTTTATCAATCGCATCAACGATTGTTTCAACCGCTGTATGAAATCCTAAGGTAAAATCAGTTCCGGCGATATCGTTATCAATTGTTCCCGGTATTCCAATGCATGGAAAACCATGGTCAACCAACGCTTGTGCACCACGATAGGTTCCGTCACCGCCAATGACAATTAATGCGTCAATTTTGTGTTTTTTTAAATTGTTGATCGCTTGTAATTGAACTTCCTTGTTTTTGAATTCCGGCACTCGGGCAGTACCTAAAAAAGTTCCGCCTTTCGCTAAAAATCCAGATACGGAACGATGTGTTAATCGAATCAACTGATTTGTTAATAAACCTTGATATCCATCTTTGATGCCAAACACTTTATGGCCATAGCTTTCTCCCGAACGAACGACCGCACGAATGGCTGCATTCATACCAGGAGCGTCACCACCAGATGTTAACACAGCGATGTTCATTAAAACACTTCCTTTTATAAAAAAATCTGCAATTTAATTATAACATATTTCGCTTGACTTGTTAATTTTCACACAAAGAAAACGTTTTCAAATTGAAAGCGAGCATGTTAGTAAAATTTATGTTAAAATAAAATAAAAAAGGAAGTGAGAGAATCAATGAAAACTTTAAGAGGTGTCGCGCTTTTAGGACAATCAGGCGGACCAACAAGTGTCATCAATGCTAGTGCTGCCGGCGTGTTCTTGGAAGCCTTAAAGCATGATGAAATAACCGGTGTTTTTGCTGCTAGACATGGTATTAAAGGAATCTTACATGAAGATTTCTATGATATAACCCAAGAAGATGAAGCAGAATTAAAGCGTTTGATTAATACTCCATCTTCAGCCATTGGTAGCGTTCGATATAAGTTAAAAGCTTTAGAAAGTGATGATTCTGATTATCAAACTTTATTAAAGGTGTTTAAAAAATACAATATTCGTTTCTTCTTCTACAACGGTGGAAACGACTCAATGGATACTTGTAATAAAATTAGCAAGTTTATGCGTGAACATGATTATGAAATGCGCGTGATCGGAATCCCTAAAACCATTGACAATGATTTAAATATCACTGATCATTCACCTGGTTATGGTAGTGCCGCTAAATATGTCGCAACGACATTAATGGAGCTTTATCATGACGCGACCGTTTATGACCAAAAAATGATCACTGTTGTTGAAATTATGGGCAGAAATGCCGGTTGGTTAACTGCTGCTGCCAGTTTGGCTCAATTGAAAGGTCAAGGACCCGATTTGATCTACCTACCAGAAATACCGTTTGATTTAGATGCATTTTATGCAGATGTTGAAAAAACATTGAAAGAAAAGGGTAAAGTGATTATTGCAGTCAGCGAAGGCATAAAGACAAAAGATGGAAAATATATTCCGGAATTGTTTCAATCATTGAAAAAAGACGCTTTTGGTCATGCCCAACTAGGCGGAACAGCTCGTGTACTGGCCAATGAGCTAGAACAAAGAACAAACGTAAAGGTTCGGGCAATCGAATTCAGTTTGCTTCAAAGAAGCGCTGCTCATTTGGCTTCTAAAGTTGATGTTCAAGAAGCCTTTAAGGTGGGTCAAAAAGCAGTTTTACAAGCCTTAAAAGGCAAAACAGACGTTATGATTGGATTTAAACGTGTAAGTAGCAATCCTTATAAAATAAGATACGTCAATATTCCTTTAAAAAAGGCTGCCAATAAGGAACAGAAAGTACCACTTGAATGGATCCTTCCACACGGTCAGGGAATGACCCAGAATTTTATCGATTATGCTCTTCCTTTGATTCAGGGAGATTTCAAAGCAAAACTAGAAGATGGACTGCCAAGATTTGCTAAATTGAAAAAGGTTTTAGTTGAAAAATAATTTGCTTTATTAGAACATCTCTGATTAAGAGGTGTTTTTTTGCGCTTTTTTGTGTTATCGTTTTGATAAATCAAAATTTATGATAAAATCAAATAAATAAAAAGGCATCAGAGAAAGGAATGAAACAATGGATTTAAAAAGAAAAAACAGGTTGATTACTACAGGTGCATTGTTGATATTATTGATAGCAGCAACAGTCATTTTTGGGGCAAAAGTTTTATTACTTGCCTTAGTGGCAATAATCACAGCTGTTCTTTTGGAGTTGGCTAATGCCCGCATTAGAAAAGAGCCACTCGATCTATCAAGTGTTTTCATTACACCGTTAATCGTAACCTTGATGTTTACACCCAATATTATTCATCATTTTTGGATTGTAGCATTATCAACTGCATTTGGACTTTTTTTCGCAAAGTTCATTTTTGGCGGACAGGATAAGAATGTTTTCAATCCCGCTGCAGTAGCCTTAATTTTTGCAGCATTGTCTTTTCCCGTTTTAGTCGGACAGTTTGTCAACCCTGAAACCCTAGCGGTCAGTGCAGTTACACCGGCAACGTTATTAAAAACTGATCCAGCTGCCTTCTTTGGTCAGTACACTCTATCGGATCTACTTCTAGGTGGTTATTCAGGAGCACTGGGAACAACCTTTAAGCTTGGGATTTTAGCCTTAGGCTTGATTTTGATTGCGCTTAAGGTCATTAACTGGCGTCTTCCTTTATTCTATTTATTGTCGTATTTTGCGATTGCAGGAATTTTATATTTAATTGATCCTAGTTTTTTCCGCAATCCTATCTATAGCCTCTTTGTCGGTCATTTATTATTCGCTGCCTTTTTTATGGCAACCGATCCACAAACAGCGCCTTTGGAGCAAAAAGGCATTATTATCTACGCCGTCGGTTTAGGTTTTGTAACATATATTATTCAACGTTTCTCCTCTAATACTGAAGGTGCGATTTACGCCCTTGTCTTCATGAATGCACTCGTTGGATTAATCGATGCGTGGACAATGAAAAAGGAAGAAACATCAGTAGAGGAGGTTAACTATGAAACGAACATTTAGTATGTTTTTGTTTGTTATCTTGCTTGGGGCTCTGACATCAGGCTTACTGCTTGGAATGGATCTCTTGACCAGAGAGCGAATCAACATAAATAAAGAGTATGTATGGCGTACAACAATTTTAGACCATCATAACATAAGTTATACAACCGTCAACTTTATCGATTATTTTGAAGGTGAAACACCTGTGATTAGAACAGAAACACAAGTAGACCCGCTTACTGATGAAGAGTTAACCATTTATGTCAATGATGATATAGGTTATATTAGTCTTTATTTCAAAGGAACCGGATTATGGGGGCCCCTTGAAGGAATTTTAACGATGGAAGCTGACTTCATGACAATCGTTGATGTTTCAATTCTGATTGAAACAGAAACACCTGGTTTAGGTGGTGTGGTTGCCGAAAGAAAGCATTTGAACCAATATAGTGGTCAAAGATTTGATTCCTTTACCGGTTTAACCGGGGTTGCCAACATCTCAAATTCTGAAAGTGAAATTATCATTGTCAGTGGAGCAACCGGTACTTCTAACGCCTTCTTGCTTACTTTGAATACTACACACACTAAATATGCTAGAGTCTTTGATATCGGTGAGGTTAACTATGAATTCATTTGGCGTTCAGCTATTTTGGAACACAACAAGATCAGTTATACAACCGAAAACTTTGCTAGTGTCTTTGAGTCCAATTTTGAAACCTTGACAAAAACAAATCCAAACACAGATGAAGAAGTTAGTGTATATCGTAACAAGGCAAACGGAAACATTAGTTATCATTTTGAAGGTAATGGCTTTGTTGGACCAATTGAAGGAACGATAACCTTGGCTAGTGACTTTAAGACTGTTGTTGATATATCGATCACCATGCAGACAGAAAATCGTGGCGGAAATGTTGATGAAAGAGACTTCCTCGATCAATTCATTGGTAAGGAGTTCGATAACGTAACCGGACTAATCTACCTTAAGGGTGCAAGTGCGAAAAATGAAATCGAAATTCTAGCTGGAATTCAAGGTAGTGCAACAATAACTACAAGCGGTTTGATTAATGCATTAAATGCAACAAGAGAATTATATGCAGAATTATTTGATCTAGGTGGTGAGTAAGATGAAATGGATTCGTTTAAAATACAAGAAATGGTATCAAATTTTAAAAAATGGTATTGCTGATACGAACCCTATTGTTGTTTCCGTACTCGGTATTTGTAGTGCGCTTGCAGTTACAAACAGAGTTGAAAATGCGATTGCGATGGGCATTGGTGTAACATTTGTTATCATGGCATCTTCTGCAACTGTTTCGTTGCTAAGAAATCTTATTCCTCCTAAAGTAAGAATGGTCGCCTATATGGTTATCATCTCAACTTTCACAATTATGGTCCAAATGTTTTTAGAGGGATTCTTCCCCACGATTGCGACTAGACTTGGAGCATACGTTGGCTTAATCATTACCAACTGTATTGTAATGGGTCGCGCTGAAGCATTTGCAATTAAAAATCCAGTCAGATATACATTAGTTGACGGTTTTGCAAATGGAATGGGTTATACTTTCGTTCTTATCGCTATTTCCAGCATTCGTGAAGTCTTGGCATTTGGTGAGTTTTTAGGAATGAGAGTCATGCCTGAATCCTGGATTAACTGGGGATTATTCGCTTTAGCTCCCGGTGGATTCTTTGTTTTAGCAATGATCGCTTGGCTGCTTCGGACAATGACGAAGCAATATGAAGAACAGGAGGCATAACAGATGGCACTACAACGTATCTTTGATATAATTGTTGGAACTTTATTATCACAAAACATGGCTTTAATCTATATTTTAGGAATGTGTTCTTTAATAGCGATTTCAACATCCGTTAAAAATGCATTGAATATGGGTATTGCTGTAACGATTGTTACGACGGTAACCGCTGTAATAAACTGGCCTATTTACCAATTATTAAAGTTATCCAATACAACTCACTTAAGTTTATTAGTATTCATCATTACGATTGCTGCTACAGTTCAGATAATTGAAATGATGATTGAAAAATATTTGCCTAAACTATATCAGTCGTTTGGTATCTTCTTGCCGTTAATTACGGTTAACTGTATTATCTTGGCCGTTTCATTATTCTTTGTTAATCGAGACTACAACTTCGTTGAAACAGCTGCATTCTCATTTGGTTCTGGTTTGGGCTGGCTTCTTGCAATTGTCATGCTTGCTGGAGTTAGACAAAAAGTAAACCGTGTTAGTAATATACCAAAAGGCCTTCGTGGTCGTGCAATTGCCTTTGTTATTTTAGGAATACTTGCATTAGCATTTATTGGTTTTACTGGCATCGGGTCAATCTAAGGGGGCGCAAACAAACTATGAATGATATTAATATTTATGTACCAATTGTCTTAGTAGGCTTATTGATTGTTATTACATTGATTATCTTTTTAGCAGATCGCTTCTTGGGTGATCACAGTGAAAAAAGAATTTTTATCAATGATGATACCGTAATTTCAATTTCTAGTGATGATACAGCCTTAAACGTCCTAAACGAAAATAAAATTCATCTTCCTTCTGCATGTGGTGGTAAAGCTACGTGTGGAACATGTAAATTTAGATTAATCGATTATGATGCACCACCTAGAGCAACCGAAATGCCTTTCTTATCAAAAAAGGAGGTTGATGATGGTGTGCGTCTATCATGTCAAACAAAAGTATCTTCCGATTTAAGAATCGTTTTACCGAAAGGGTTGTTAACAGCTAAAGAAGTTATTGGGATTGTTGAAGCTGTTGAAGATTTGACTTATGATATTAAATTGGTTCGTTTTAAACTAACTGAACCATTGGAGTTTAAGCCGGGACAATACGTTCAAATTAAAGTTCCAGGAATTGAAGTAGTGCGTGCTTATTCAATCGCATCATCAATTGAAGATAAATATTCAATTGAGTTAATCATTCGCTTAGTGCCAAAAGGAGAAGCTACTACTTTTGTTCATAAAGCAATGATTGTCGGCGATAAGATTCCAATTACTGGACCATTTGGTGATTTCTATCTGCAAGAAGAGTCAAAAAGACCAATGATTTTAATCGCTGGTGGATCTGGTAAAGCTCCAATCCGTTCGATCGTTTATCGTTTGATGGATCTCGGCTTTAAACGAAAAGCGGCTTATTTCTTTGGTGCTAGAACAACTAAAGACTTATACTATACCGATTACTTCCTAGATATCGCGAAGAGATATCCAAACTTTGAATACATCCCTGCTCTTTCACATTCAACCGAAGATGAAAACTGGACAGGTGAAACCGGTTTGATTACGGATGTTGTTGCACGTTTTAGCGATGATCTTTCTGGTCATGAAGCATATTTATGTGGATCACCAGGAATGATTGATGCCTGTATTCGTGTCTTAAAAGAAAAGGGTATGCCCGAAGAACATATCTACTTTGATAAGTTTTAACTAAATTGCTTAAACACAATAAAAGAGCCTTGTTAGGCTCTTTTTTGTCTTTGTTATGCGTTATATTTTCCAATTGTTCTTTCTTCTAAACGGGCTGAGATCAGTTTCATATACCATGATTTCAATTATGATTGTTTCACCGCTTGATAATTGAACCTCACCAAATAGTATTGTAGCCAAATGTGGATGGTCAATAAAAGGATTGCGATTACCTTGATGGTCATAGATAACATCATTGCGATTTATTTCAAAGGCATCCGGTTCATCCTCTTCATGCCACTTCAAGAGTGTATTCAATGGTCCATTTCCACTAATTGGTAAACTCCAGGTTACGTGCATATAGAAGATAATTCTTGCGACATCACCTCGATCTTCATCACCAGGATAATATCCGTCGCCATATGCCCAAAAGCTTCCTCCACCCGGTTTATCAACAAAAATTTTGTTTCCTCTTGATGAGTTGATGGATGGATTTGCCGGTTTTAAATTGTGTAAGTCTGATGCGATGTTTCTAGTGCTATTTGTTGCATCTGTACCAAGTCTTGACTGCGGATAAACGTGTTCTCTATTCCAGGCAGCACCAGTACTGCCGTTCCACACTCCACTAACACTTGCTCGATTATAGATCAAAATCACATTGTTGCTATTGTTTGGATCACGATCAGTATCATCCAAAATATATCTGGATTCACCATATGTTTTAAGTGAAAGGGTATCGTTTAATAATGCTCTTAAATCCAATAATAATGTGTCGGAATTAAAATTAATGCTATCATAATAGTTACCTTGATAACTACTTAATCCATTAATGCTAAGCTCAATATCTTCAACAATGATTGGTGTATTTGTTACATCATAGATTGTAAAAGTTAATGTTACGTATACTCTTTCATTTTGTTGTACAACTTCACCTTGATTACTTACAACTGTTGGATTACTTGATGACCAAGTAATCTTTAATCCAAATGGTAAATCACTATCTTTAACCAGCGAAATATCATTACTGTGGCGACTATCATTTTTGGGAAATGCTAGTTTCTTATCCAAATAGCTTAAAATCAAATCGGAATTCAGTCCTTCATCCACTTCCAATTCAGCATGATTGGTTAAAACTAAACCGTTTTGCCAAACTGGTGCGATTATGTCAACATTAACACCGGCTGGTTTTTGATAGAGCTGTTCTTTTAAAACTGTCGCGACTCCATTAGGGACCCACAGCTTTAGTTCTGTCGTTTCGGTTGCTAGAATAAATTCACTTTCATTAGTATAAACTTGTTTTAACAAGCCCCTAAGATTGACCATTTTACCTAAATGGCTATTGATTTGATTGGCACTAATAGTATTAACATCAATCACTTTTGCTTCAAGTTTTAAAACTGATTGATCAACTTCAAGATATTTTTGACCGCCATTAGTCTTTTTAATCCCTTTAATCGCAATTTCATAACCAACTTCGATTTGAGCACCAAAGCTTGTTGGTGCGGTTACATAAGTCCCTGATGTATCATCTTGGATAAACAAATGCAGTAGATTATTGCTTGTATAGAAGGTTGTTACGACTCCTTTGACAAAAACGCTTGTTTCATCCTGTTTGTTTAAAGCTGCTTGAATCGTAATTGGTACTTCACCAATTATCAGTTCAAACACTTTTTCCAACTCAAATTGATAAAGGGATAGTTTCGCTTTTAAGACAACTGTTACGCCAATATCTTGTGGAACAGTGATCGTAAATGTTTCTAAATCAATGTATTCATTATTTGGATCGGTCGGATCATTAAATTCCCACTCAATTGTACTTCCGTTGTCGCCAATTGTAGGTACTACTAGGCTAGAATCAACCGAATATACTGTTTCAATGGCTAGATTTGCATGATCGGCTTGAATTTTTGCTAAAAGCACAGCTTCTTCTTCCATCACATAAACATTAATCGTCTTTGTTTGAATCAAGCCACGGCCATCAACTGCTTTATAAGTAATGTGGTAAGTCCCAGTTTTTGATATATCAACTGTATTTTCAATCATTTCAACAGCAATATTAACTCCTAAATAGTCTTTAGCAAAAATGCCAAATAAATAATCTGGTTCATCACCATCAAGCGTTAAATACAAATCATTAGCTCCATAAATAGTTGGTAACTCCGTGTTCTCTTTCGCTAAGACAACAACCGTAAAACTTTTTGATTTTGTTATTTGATTAATCGTGAGATAGACATCTAGATTTACAATGATTATCTCATTTGGTTGAGTGACAATTCCCGTTTCATTTTCAATGCTGATAACATCTTCTCGGTCACTTTCCCAAATTAACTCATAATCAGGGAAAAGCTCAACACTCATTGGAAGGGTAATGTTTTTGGTAACTGAAGTTCTGGAATCATTTTCTTGGTAACCGATTTCGACATGTTTAAAAATATCATCATGAGTAACGGCTGTACCATTACATGCAAAAAGAACAATGGTTAACAAGATTGCAATAATGATAAGCTTAGTTTTTTTCATTTTTTAAACCCTCCAAATTTTATGTGCACTATTAATATACTCCATTTATGCTAAAAATACAAACAGAATATTCTATTGATTCAATTATCAAATATTAATAAAGAAAAAAGGTTATGCGAAAATAAACATAACCTTATTTTATTAACTTTTAATGCTTATAGATAAGCCAACGCTTCAGCCATTGCTTCACGTTTAATCCGCACTTGATTATCAATGAAATCATCGGTTGTCTTGTTCGTTCCAATCAAGCCAATCATAATCAATGGATCATGATTGTTCAATGCTTCCTGAACGATCTTATCAATAACGAAGTAAACAATTGTGTTTGGCTCTGCTAAAATATCATTTAATTCAGTCTCATCAAGTCCCTTTAGCTTAGCAATCGTAATCTCATCTTCAACTGTTGTAACATTGGTGATGTCAAAGATATTCATTACTTCAATCAAGTGCTCAATTTCCGCTATTTTAATATCGATACCACCGTTTGCAGAATCTGGATCAGGTGCTAAAATACTTTCTGGCGTATCAATATCAGCTGAGATGATGCCTGAACTAATCACTCTTAAAATAATCAATGATTCTGTTTCAACAAGATCGCTCATCAATTCTTTTGTTAAGTCTGTATCAGCAATCGGTAAAACTTCACTGATTAGAACATTCGGATCTGCACCAGCTAAGCGTTCTAAAGCCAAGACCATCTTTTCAATTTCTTCATGGTATAGATCAGGTCTTCCATCACGATATGCATATGATGGAACATCCTTTTGATCCAAGCTTTCCGCGATCGTGTTGCTGATGATTCGATCAAGTATTCGCGAATCAAGGTCAACAATCTCTTGTAGCATTGCGATTGTAATGTTATTGGCATCAACATCGTTGATGTTACCGCCAATTGTGTTTACTGCTGCAACAAGATCTTTAATTTCATCAATCTTAATATCCTGATTGATTGCTTCTTCATCATAGTTGTCTTCACCATCAACGGCATATGTTTCATCCGTATGTAGATTGAGATCAATAATTGATGAACTGATGATACGATAAATGATTAGTGATTCTCTAGCAACCATACTATCAAGAACTGTTCCCGTTAAGAGCGCATCATCAATCGGGAATAGATCAGCAATTGTCTTTGACTCGTCTCCACCAGCTAAATCTCTTAATGAGTAAATCAGGTGTCCCATTTCAATATAATCAAGATCTTTTCTTTCGCTGTCAACATAAACTGTTGATGGGATATTATTTTGACCATCCTTAGTTAAACTTTCGATCATCGCTGTTGAGATAACCCGGTTAATAATCGTTGAATTCAAACCGTAAATGTATTCGAGTTTTTCAATGCTGATTGTTTCTGCTTCAACATTGGTTAAGTCGCCACCAATTTCATGCATAGCCTCAACTAATAACTCAAGTTCAGTAACTTTAATATCATGATCTGGTGCTTCTGAATCGAAATAATCATCGCCTGATACCGCATAGCTTGCCGGTGTTGCTAAATCTTCTTTAATAATATGATGGCTAATTAAACGATGGATTAAGACTGATTCAACATTGATTAAGTTTTGCAATAGATCCGCATTTAAAGCATCAGATGAGATCGGTAAAATATCATTTATATTACCTTCGTAGCTATCACCATTTAGATGATATAAGGCATCAACCATCTTCTTAAGCTCATCATTTGTTAAATCCTTTCGCTCAACATCATCGACATAAGCTGCTGTTGGAATTAAAATTCCTTCATTTTCTAGTGATTCAATCATTGAATTAGAAATCATACGGTTAATGATTGCTGAATCAATTTCTTCAATGATGTATCGCAGATCAAGCAATGAAATATCATCCGCATCAATCGATCCTAAGTCTTCAACATCTAAGTATTGTGCAGTTTCAATCAATTTCTTTATTTCAGCTTTTTCAATTCGACCTAAATGGTCACCTGAACTTACCAAAGCGTGATTAGGTATATCAAGCGCATCTTCTTCCTTCATCGTTAAATCAATCACAACATAAAGGTAAGTTGAAGCTAGTAATTCATCTACTTCCTGATCAGTTAAGTTGATGACGGTTGCGATCTCAAAATCAACATCCGCAAAATCATTAATGCCTAAAATATTTAGACCGTTAAGGACATTATAAATTTCCTTGTTTGCCATTCTGCCGTTATCCATTGCGCTTTCAGGTAAGACAATAAGTTCATAATCATAACGATCATTCGCAATCTTTTCTCTTACTGTTTTACTTAATAATAGTTTTGAAAATTTATCGGCAATATATTTTGAGCTCAAGAAGCGGTCTAAATCATCTTCACCATCATCTTCATTTTGACCAATTAAACCTAAGATTGTATTCAAGGACACTGAATCGGCTGATGGAACACCGGTTAAGCCTAATAGTTTAGTTGAAACGAATAAGCTTCTCAACTCAGTTCTTGTAATCAATGATTCACCTGCATAAACAGCTTTTGAATCACTTGGTGCACCCATGTTAATATCCGAGACCGGTTCACCGAAAATATCTTCAACCATCTGTTTAGTAAACTGACTGAAGTAGTTCGCTTCAAACTGACGAGCCATAATGACATAAACATAATCAGACTGTAAGAGAATGCTCATATCATCGTTTGGATTGTTGGGATCAACTAAATCTAACAATAATTCAGCACCTAGATTGCTTTGTGTTGGTCTTCCGGTTAAACCTAACAGCGAAACTGAAGTTAAGCTTTGACGCATTTCCTGTTTAGTAACACGTCCTTGTTCGATACCAACATCACCGATGACTGTCACAGGTGGAGTTGTGTTAATCGCCTCTTCTTCAATACCTAGACGATCAGTAATTACACGTCCAAGTGTCGTTCCTAAGTTAGGATGCTGCATTAATTTGTCAATCGTCATATAAATGAACCCTGATTTTAAGAAACGATCGAAATCATCTTCTCCATCAACAATATTGCGGTTTAACATGTTAGTTACATCATCTACACCGAGGCTACCTAAACTCGATGGAGTTGTCGCACCTAACGTGTTGATTGATCCAATTAAATTACTTAATTCTTCAACTTTAATTAGACCGTCCTCGGCTTCGTTTTCCCGTAATTCCTTTTCAAATATTAAGAATGTTTCGGGCATATTAAAGATTGATTGAAAATCGTTGACTTTTGTCTGACCGAAGGTTCTTAGCTCTTGACTTGATAATACATTTGAAACAAGGCTATGAATAATCTTCGATGTGAATATTTCATCAAAGTTGCCATTTTGAGTTGTCTGATAAATGGTATTGAAGCTGATTGGTCCGCTTAAATCAATAAGTGTATAACCTCTAAGCATATCTTTAATGCTATCAGCTGTTAAAACACCGTTTGCGTTATAAACACTGTCGTCATAATATAAAATATCAGGACTTAGTTCTAAGTCTTTAAACGTTGCATTTCCCTCGAGGAACTTCATGCCAACTTCAACAGCATATGGAGCTAAATCAAGTCCATTGTTTTCAAAGTTCAAGGCTTTATCAAAGATTGCGATCATGAGTTTAGATGCGAAAATATCATCAATTGGTCTTGTTTGCAGTTCATCTTCGGTATAAAGGTTAGTAATAACTGTCTGTATATTCAACATTGAAGGTGAGCCCATTGTTGTCCAATTATAACGGGTTGCGGCAATCAAGAACAACTTCAATTCTAATACTTTAACCTTTTCGTAATCAAATAAACCATATTTCTCTTGCTTGAAACTAAAGTCCTGCCATTTAAACTCATGCTCAACTTTTGTTATATCTTCAACAGCGGTTGAAGCGGCGTTTGCGATTGCTTTCAGCGGTCCTTCATCCTTCATGATATTAGAAACAGCATTATGCAACCTTACTGATGAAAATAAGGTTTCAAAAGCATCTGTCTCTCGTAGTTTTTCATTGATGTTTGGAATTTGACTTAAGCTGTTTAATTCTTGTTGCGAATTAACGTTCAGTGCTTGGAATGAACGAATTAAGATTTTGATTTCATTCGTATCAAATAAGTCATAATCACCTTTAACTTCACTAATACGACTAAATACATCCATGAAGTTAATCTCAATGTTTCTTAAAAATGCGATTTGATCTTGAATTCCTTGATACTGAGTATCAACTAAATCAGCTGCAAACAAATGCAGTCCTTCATCTGTGACAACAAAATCAATTATCTCAGAAATTATTCTGCTTCCAAAGACTTGATCAAGCTGTGAATCCAAAAGACCATTTAGATAATTAATCCACCCATTACTTGGATCATTGAATACATCCGGTTGAATTTGGGCAGCTTGTACTCCCTTCAATAATTCGTAAAAGTCCGTTTGATCAATCTTATTGTCTTCTCTTCTGAAGGCAAAGAAGTTATCACTTAATGTTAGGTTTGCCACAAATCCGTTGGCGGTACTTCGAACATATTCCTGAACTGGCTCTGCCAATAGGGCATCACTAAACAAACCGCGAATTAAATTATTATCGGCGATTGCATTAAGCGTTGTCGCTTCTAAATTGTTAAAACCGGTTAGATATGTATTAAGTGATTGGTTGGATACTAATGCACCAACTGTATCTATGCCTGCTTTTTCACCAAAATCATTGGCTGAAAGACTAATTGTATGAATCAATGATTCCAATTCACCTGCTTTTAATATCCCATCTTCAATTACTTCATCTGGTAATGTAATTGTATAACCGGGAATAAAGCCAAGTGCACTTGCCCCAAATTGTTCGGTTAGTTTAACAGCGCTTGCACGAACAATCAAAGAACTTCCAAAGCCACTAAAGACTTGATCAGTCGTTTCTTTGTTGCCATAGGCGAGTGGTAATTTAAGGTTGATTGTAGTTGGATTGATCATCGCTTCCGTAAGATTGAACATTGTTAAGGCAAAGTCGTTATCACGGCCCAGTGAAGCCCCTACTTCTAACACACCACTTAGTAAATGGTTAATTTCGGTAAGCCACTCTGTACTATCTGGATCCATATCTTTTAGCTGATCTGGAATTAATAAATAGTTTGCAATTGCTTCATT
>JBAYPP010000008.1:0-18694 GCA_041677585.1 Acholeplasmataceae bacterium | reverse complement strand
GTCGATTAAGACATTGTAGGGATTTTCACGTTGAAATTTCTGAATCCAGGCTGCCTTGATGTTTTGTTTTAATAAACTTCCTAACGGACCATAATCCCAAGTATTAGCTAAACCTCCGTATAACTCGCTTCCTTGATAGATAAAGCCGGTTGATTTTGCAAATTGTACTAATTGATCAAGTGTCATATCGCTATCCTCTTTCTTCTAGGTTTTTTAATGTCAACTGTAAATGATACTGATAATACTCCTTAACAAAAGTTTGTTGTTTCTTGATATCTCCTTCTGATAAATCCGAATAAGGCATTTTTGCAAGTTTAAGTAGTTCAATAACGTCTTTTGTTTCCAAATCAACCTTGATTTTTTCACCTTCATAAACTAGACTGCCTGTTTCAATATTAAGACCAATAACCTTGTTTCCATTACCAGTTAAATTTAACTCATAGCCTAAATACTTCAACATTTTAATAGCAAAACTTAGGCTTGTTTTTTTAAGATTCTTCGCATCAAGTGCTAATGACAATTCGTTGAAAATAGTCTCATGAGGCAAATGTTCATCAACTGCTTGGTCGACAATCTCTAACATCAATGCTGCATGTTTTGTGTGATAAAAATCTTCTTTAATCTTTTGATAATCATTAATTAGCTTCGCTTGCTTCAAACGATGAAACCCTTTATTTTCATCATCGAATTCAATCTTTGTTAGGTATTGTGATAAAAAACGATCATTGGATTTTAGTTTTTGTGCTCCTTGTGCAACTAATGTTTTCTTACCTTTTTTTGTGTATAAAAACAATAGTTTACCGTGTTCCAAATATGGCTGAACTTTATAGATAATCCCAATCATCAATCATCACCATATCCAAATTGGCGTAGGTCTGAAACTTTGTTTCGCCAATCCTTTTTCACTTTAACCCATAAATTTAGATGAATTTTGGTGTTTAATAGCTTGTTAATTTCAAGTCTTGCTTCTGTTCCAATCTTTTTGATTTTTTCTCCGTTTTTGCCAATCAGGATTTGCTTTTGACTACTTCTTTCAACAATAATGATTGCGGAGACATCAACTTGCTTATGTTTTTTATCATAATCCATGCTTTCAATGACAACAGCAACAGCATGTGGAACTTCTTGCTCGGTATGAAATAAAATCTTTTCTCTAATTAATTCTTCCATTAATTTTTCGTTTGTTTGATCACTTTTCATCTCTTCAGGATAAAACAATGGTCCATCAGCTAAATAAGGAACAATTGCTTCTTCTAAGTGATCCAAATGAATTTCATTTAATGCTGAAATTGGATAAACACCGTCAAACTCGTATTCATTGATATAACTTAAAATGATTCGATCAATTGCATCTTTGCTTTTTAGTTGGTCAATCTTATTGACAATCAATAAAACAGGCTTGTTTGCTTTTTTTAGTTGGTCAATAATACGATCTTCGTTTTTGTTTTTCTTACGATCAACAACCCACAAAATTAAATCAACATCAAACATGCTACTGACAGCAACTTGGTCAATTCTTTTATTTAAAAGATCTTTTGCCTCATGAATACCTGGTGTATCAACAAAAATCATCTGATAGTCTTCAGTTGTCTTCACACCAATGATTCGATGTCTTGTCGTTTGCGGCTTTGGACTCATTATTGCAATCTTTTGACCCACAAATTGATTGATCAAGGTTGATTTACCGACATTAGGTCGCCCGATTATTGCAATAAAACCGGACTTAATTTGCTTATTTGTCATAATGTAGTACAAAGCCATATGGCAATAATGCATCAGTTGTTGTTTCTAATGTTTCGCCCTTTAAATTTGCTAGAGTGATCTTCGTTTCTTTTGGCATTAACTCATGCATAACTTGTCGACATGCTCCACACGGTGAAACAGGCCCTCGATCATCAGCAATAATTGTTATAGCAATAATATCTTCCTTTTTATAGCCTTGACTATAGGCTGAAAAAAGTGCATTTCGCTCTGCACAACAAGTTAAGCCAAATGATGCATTCTCAATATTTGCTCCATGAACATAGGAACCATCTTTCATTAAAATTGCTGCCCCTACCTTAAAATTTGAATATGGTGTATATGCTCTTTCGCGCGCAATTTTCGCTTCAATAATGTTTTTGTTATCCATTTCTATGTCCTTTCTAAGTTAGCTCTTTTTAGGATTCTTTCCTGTTCTTGAATCATAATCATTTCATCATCTTTTGTCTGATGATCATAACCAATTAAATGAAGATAGCCATGAACAGCTAAAAACCCAATCTCACGCATCAATGAGTGACCGTATTCTTCGCTTTGCTTTTCGGCTTGTTCATAAGCAATAAAAATATCGCCTAATGAATCCTCATTTTCATCATTAGCAAAACTAAGGACATCTGTTACTTGGTCTTTGTTGCGATAAACTGAGTTAAGACGTTTGATTGCTTCCAAACTAACGAAAACAATTTCCATTGATTTTGGTTCATCAATCGTTAGAAAAATTTCTTTTAACATCTTTCGAACTAAGCTTAAATTTCGTTTAATTTGACTATGAATCGTTATTTTCATCATTTTCGTACCTTTCTAATATGTGTTGTACTAATGGATGTCTAATAACATCAATTTTATCAAACTCGACAATAGCAATATTAGGAATATCATTTAAAATTGCTAGGGCTTGATTTAAACCTCTCCCGGCACCCCTGGGTAAATCTGTTTGTGATGGGTCTCCGGTTATTACCATTTTTGAAGCAAATCCCAATCTGGTTACAAACATTTTCATTTGCGCTTTCGTTGTGTTTTGCGCCTCGTCCAAAATAACAAAAGCATTTTCTAAAGTTCTTCCCCGCATATAGGCGAGTGGTGCAATTTCAATAACTCCTTTTTCCATTAAAAGCGTTGTTTGGATTTGCCCCAGCATTTCATTCAAGGCATCATATAGAGGAATTAGATAAGGATCAATTTTTTCTTTTAAATCACCTGGTAAAAAACCTAAGTTTTCACCAGCTTCAACAACCGGTCTTGTCAAAATGATCTTCTTCGTCAAGTTTTGCTTTAAATAGCTAACAGCCATCGCAACAGCTAAATAAGTTTTCCCTGTTCCAGCCGGACCAACACCGAAAGTTAAATCGTGTTTCTTAATTGCATCAATATATTTTTTCTGATTTCTTGTTTTGGGATAAATTGAACGACCTTGATCATTGACTAATAGTCTTTGGCGGTTTTTATAGAGTTCTAATACATGGTCTAAAGCATCGTTCTCTGCACACTTAATCACGTACATGATATCACGTTCATTTAATTGAATTTGCAGTTCTGCCAATGCAATCAAAACGGAAAAAATGCTCTCTAGAAATTTAGTTTCCTCCTTTGAAGCATTAGTTACAATATGCGATTCATGAATTGAGACATCAATCCCTAAATATTGTTTAAAAACAAGCAGATTTCGATCTTGTGTGCCTACAATCCTTGAAATCACGTCAGCATGATGAATTTGTTGCTTCAATTTCATGTAATAAACTCACTCCTTATCTAGGTAATTATACCATATAAATCGGAAAAGAAAAAAGCACATACGTACTTTTAACTTTTAGAATTATTGATAATGTAATGTCAGTATTTATCTTTTTTTAGAACGTGCAGCTCTTTGGCGCATTTTACGATCTACACTTGGTTTTACATAAAATTCACGCTTGCGAGCTTCTGCGAGGGTTCCTGACTTGGAAACGTCACGCTTAAAGCGGCGTAAAGCATCTTCAATTGATTCTTTTTCGCGAACGACTGTTTTCGGCATGTCTGCCCTCCTTCCACGCTAGATAGATTAGCCTTATATATTATATATTATTAAATCGTATTTGTCAAAATATTTCCTGGTTTTTTTCGCTTAATTTTGCTGATTTTGATAAATAACATGTAAATTAGATAAAAGAGGTTAAATAACAAAAATATTATTAAAACCAAACCGATTGTATTAATATACCATGGTAATGAATCGTTTAAAAAATCAAATGCATCCGGCAGTCTATTTAAAAACATATGATTCGTTGTAAAAATAAAATTATAAATCAGAACAGCAGTGCTCAAACCAATCAAAGCATATGATGACCAAAGAACATCCTTATAACTATATTTCGTTTCATTAGTAATTAAAAAGAAAATATTGCCGATTAAGAAGCCTAAGTGAACAAAAAAATAATGAATGAATCGAAAGTGAGGGAACTGATAACTCATATCAACTACAATAAACGATAACAATGCCCCAACAAAAGCCCAAGGTAAAATTACTCTTGATAGTTTTTCCAAATTAAAAATTAAGGCGATCATCGTTAATCGAGCCGTTAATGCGCATAATCCAAGGGGAATAAATTCCTTTAGGACAAATCCACCCATTCGAGTCGACCAAATCACAAAGATTGACTCAACTATCAATAAGGATAAGCCTAATGAAATTCGAAAAATCGTTTTTGCTCTTGGCTGTTTAAAATAGTTACGTGTCAATAGCAATAAAGCTATCAATAGCAAGGAAAAACTTAAGACAATAAAATGAACTAAGGAAAACATTTGAAACGGTTGTTCTAAACTTGGATTAAACATTGGATACCTCTTTAATTATAATTTTATTGTTGAAGTTACATCTTTAATCAACTTAAGTCACATTCACAGTATATGTTTGGGGGCGAATTGATCCACAAACTTGTGCGAAGCACAATAACATTACAGTCTAAAGCGTTTGTATAATAAAAAAGGTGCATTTTTATTTGCGCCTTTTCTTTGAATTTTTTTTAGCCAAGTGTTCCTCTTGGAGCTGCGTTTGACCAAATAACCGCAACAACAAAAATAATTGCTATTACTAAGGTAGCCCGAGTCATGAATAACTCAAAACCTCTAATTTTTTGGTCTTTAAACAATTCTGATTTTTCACCACTAAATGCATCTTTGATATCATCATCAGAACTTTGAATTAATGCACTACCAATCAATAAGATTGCAGCAACTATTGCTATATAATCAACCCAGATCATATTCATCCTCCTAAAACTCAATTAATGATATCAAATAATTATAATTTTGTCAATTATTTTTGTACTTTGCAATGAATGTTTCAAAGTCCTGAATCATTTGTCTTGTTGAAGTAATTCCACCAACACTTATATACCAGGCAGTTGGATCTAAAGTGTAAATATCATCGTTAATCCCAGCAGTTGTTTCTTTAATGAGTGCATTATTTAGGAATGCTTCAAAGTTCGATGAACCACCACCTGTTGCAGAACCTCTATCGACAACTAAAATAACTTGTGGATTGACTGAACGAATGTACTCATGGTTTCCTTGGTTACCGTGTGATCCACCGTTATTGGAAAAGTTAGGATCAGCCACATCAAAGCCAAACTCATCATGAATCACTGCAAATCTTCCATTGGCCGGAAAGAACGACATTTGTTCACCATTCATCATGATAAATAATGCCTTATAGTTTTGAGCGACTGTTTTGACATCATCCATTCCAGCACTTAAAGATGCTATTTCTTGTGCTAAATCATCTTTTATGCTGGGAAATATTTTGCCGATATTTTCAGCATTACGTGCAACACCCTCTAGATACTCACCGAATACAAGACTTACGTCTAGAATATCAGCGTGTCCATATAGCTCCTTCATTCTGTCATATGAACCAGCAGAGCGACCGCCAATAATGATTAAGTCGGGAATAAATAAATCTAATGCTGTCCAATCAGGAATGAACAGTGAACCGGCACTAATATAATCATTACTGTTATATTTATTCAAGTATGTGGGGATATTACCTTTTGGAAGCGCAATCCTACGGATACTAGTTTTTTCGATTCCAACTAAATCTAACATATCTAAAATATCATAATTGAAAATTACGACATTTTCTGGGTTAGTCTTAAAAGTTTGTGTAACTTCTGTTCTGTCTCCCCCATCCCAACCTGTTTGATCTTCATTTAATGCGCTGCCTGAAGTAATGGTATGAGTAATCTGAATTTCTTCCCGTTCAAAATCACTTGTGTGTTCCTCATCTTTTATACAAGCAACCAATACTAACACAATCAAGATTGTGCTTAAACCTATCAACAACTTTTTCATTCATTTTCCTCCTATTTTAATGCTCAAATAGCCTCTTCTATTTGAACTTCGGAATCATGATTATAATAAATACATACCTTTCTCCCATTAACACCTGCAATGCAGAAGTCATGGTCGAAGACGTGATCCAATTTGGCTTTATCCATCATATAATTGATATCGCCTTCATGGATTATTTGGCCATCTTTCATGGCGATAATATGATCAGAAAAGGCTGCAGCAAAATTAATGTCATGCATAACAACAACAATTGTCTTCCCTAACTCTTTTACTAGTCTTTGCAAAATTGTCATCATTTCAACAGCGTAACGCATATCTAGGTTATTCAATGGTTCGTCTAAGAAAATATACTTTGTATCTTGAGCCAGAATCATTGCGATATATGCTCTTTGCCTTTGCCCACCTGATAATTCATCTAAATACTTATGCTCAATGTCTTTCACATCCATATAACTTAAAGATTCTTCAATTTTGTCCAAATCAGCTTTCTTTAAATGACCCTTACAATGAGGAAAGCGACCAAAACTGACTAAATCACGAATTGTTATTCTAATGTTAAGCTGATTTGTCTGTTTTAAGATTGCGATCTTTTTTGCGATTTCTTGAGATTTGATTTCACGCATATCAACACCATCTAAATAAACCTCACCTCTAGATGGTTCTAACAATCTAGCAATAACGCCTAGTAAAGTCGATTTTCCTGCTCCGTTTGCACCAATTAAAGCGGTAATTTTATTATCTTGAATCGTCAGATCAACATCTTTCAAAACTTTAAATTGACCATACGCTTGCGAAATGTTTTTTATTTCAATCATATTTTATTCTCCTTTAATACTAGATAAATCATGTATGCTCCACCAATTAGACTAATTAGAACTGTTACACTTGTTAAATAACCTGTCTCAGCGACAATTACTTGTCCAATTACTAAAAAGATAACCGCAATCATACTGGATAGAATGAACAATGGTAAATGTTTATACGTTTTTAGTAGTTCTCTTGCTGCATTTACGGCAATTAATCCTAAAAACGAAATTGGCCCAATTAAAGCCGTTGAAATCGACATTGCGATTGCAATGTAAATTAAGCTTAAATTCATTTTTTGATTATAATTAACACCCAATCCAACCGCTTGGCTTTCACCAAGAGCCATTACATCATAGTTTTTTATCTCTCTAAATAATGCAAAGATAATGAAAATCATTAATGGTGTAGCAATCCAAATAACATTTAAATTCATTTGCGTAATACTTACTTGTGTCCTAATAATTAAGCTGTCAAATTCAGCCGGATCCATAATTGTCTGTAAGAAATTGGCTGAACTTCTCGCTAGCGTTGATAATACCATTCCTACTAGCAATAGAAAGATAATGTTGTTTCTATTTTTCCTTAGTATCAATCGATACATAAATAGTGTAATGATGATCATTAATAATGTAGCTGTAATGAAGTTTACATACGGATTGTAAAACAAAATACTAGTAGAACTGAAAATAAAGATTATAAAGGTCTGGATTGTAACAAAGATTGCATCAAATCCAATTAGGCTTGGTGTCAGGATCCTGTTATTAGTTAGGGTTTGAAAAACAAGACTCGTTGTCGCTATTAGAACAGCTGATACGACCATGGCTAGGACCTGAGTACTGTTTCTAACCAAAATCCTTGTGATATTTTTTTGTAAAATGGCATTACGAACTGGATCGTTTAGTTTTAGCGGTTGCTTTGTAGTTAACATCCATAAAAAGATGTATAAGAGAATTGCGATAACGACAAGTATGCCGGCAATTATGAAAATCTTTCTATTTTTTTTCATATTTCATCCTCCTAAATATCATAAATAGGAAAATGATTGCACCTGTTATTCCCATTGTAAAGCTAATTGTGACTTCATAAGGAAAGATAACTATTCGCGAAAAAATATCATTTAACAAAACGAAGACTGCTCCAAACAATGCAATATCAATAACAGTTCGTTTAACATTGTCACCATAATAATATGAGATCAGGTTTGGAACGACTAAACCAACAAATGGCAGTGCGCCTGCTAGTACAAACGATAGTGATGAGATAATAGCAATAATTATCAGTCCAGCTGATAAGACGTGTCCATACTTTATGCCTAAGTTCTTAGCGAAATCTTCACCCATACCGATGATGCTAAATCTGGTTGCAAGAAAAATCACGATGATAAAAACGGGGACGATTATATATAAAAACTCATAGGTGCCAGCTGCTTTGTTTGCAAATCCATTAATACTAATCGTGTTTAAAAATTGCAAACTATTAGTCCGATAAGCAATAAAGGTTGAAACAGCGGAAATCATTGCACCATACATTAAGCCCACCAATGGCACATAAATGATATTCTTGAATTTTATTTTTCGAAGAATGAACATAAACAATCCCGTTGACAACAAGGAAAAAACAAACGCAAAGACAATTTTCATTGTGTAAGTTTGGGTTTGAATTATTAACATTCCAATCAAAACACCTAAAACCGCAGCATCTGTTGTTCCTGCTGTTGAAGGTGAAATAAATTTATTGCGACTAATTGTTTGCATTACTAGACCTGCAACACTAACTCCGGCTGCAGTTATTATAATCGCGATTGTTCTTGGAATTCTACTTTGAGTTAGGATCCGTAAGCTAAGTGCATCTTGATCAAATACTCCTTTAATAAAGATGCCGATATTTTCAAATAATCCTTGCTGGTGATCAACAACACCAATTATCAAAGATAAAATTGTCAATATGATAAAAGCTAGCCACAGAAAAAGCCTTTTTTTGTTAATTTTCTTCACGATAGACTGCCGAATAAACAACCTCATATTGTTCTTTTGATACTTCAATTAAACCGGCTGGTTTTGGTCTATCTTTTCCTTGCTTATGTAAATTTATATGTTCTGGACTTCCTTCCCAGGCATAAAACGCTTTTTTGCTTTCCCAGTATATCATCATTCGTATAAGATCATATTCTTCATGCTTCTGGTCGACCAAGATTTCTCTTCTAACAAAACCCTTAAATGATTCTAAAAGAGCTTTTTTCTTCATGTTCTCTAAAACTGCTTCAAGATGACCTTTTTCAAACTTCATGATTCGTGACATGACAAACATCGTAACTCCTCCACTTTATGTCAATTTTTTGCCTTACTGTCTTAATTTTAAGTGTTAAAAATAGACAAGTCAAAAGATATAATAAAGATTATAAATAGGGCTATTCTTTAGTATAAACTGCCTCTAAATCCAATTACTGAAACCTCGTTTTTTTTGTGATATAATATTAGCGGTGATAATAATGAACATACAAAGATTCGTTTTAGGTGATATTAGAAGTAACTGTTATGTAATTTCGAAAAATAAAAATGCTTGGATAATTGATCCAGGATTTGAAGCGCCAAGTGTCGTGCAATATTTAAAAGAAGAAAATCTAAATGTCTTGGGCGTCTATATTACGCACGGTCATTTTGACCATTGTGGTGGAATAAATTATTTAAAAGAGCATTTTGATTTCTCTGTTTACGCACCAATAAAAGATCGAATGTGGTTTGATTTAACACCATACAACCGACTTGGCTATGAGATAAAAATTGATTTTTGGGTTCATGAAGGAATGCAGATTCCGTTTGAAGATGATTCTTTTACCGTTTATGAAACACCTGGACACTCACCTGGTAGTACTGCTCTTTCAATTGGTAATGTCCTTTTTGTCGGTGACACACTTTTTTATCAAAGTATTGGCAGAACCGATATTAATCTTGCAGATCAAATGACTCTTTATCACACGATTAAACGCCTATATAATCTTTTTCCTGATGAAACAATTGTTTTCCCCGGACACGGTAAAGAAACGACAATTGGTCATGAAAAAAAATATAACCCTTTTGTTAGAAAATAAAAAATGATCTGTTAAACAGGTCATTTTTTATTTTTAAGGATAACAAGTGTTTCTGTTTCCGTTGTGTGCATAAACATTCGAATTGGATGCACTTTTTTTATTTCATATTGTGTTGATAATAAATTTAAATCACGAACTAATGTTTTTAGATCACATGACAAATAATAAATCTTCTTAAAATCCCTTTCCAAAATAGCATTTATTGTAGCATTATTTAAACCTTGTCTGGGTGGATCAACAATCAAAGCGTCTGCCTCTAGTTTTTTGATTGCCTCATTCGCATCCATGCATAAAGCAGAAACATCTGAAAGATTGTTCTCTTTTATTGTTATTCTTGCATTTTTAATGTTCTCAAAATTGGTATCAACTAAATGAACTTTTTTTGCCTTTTCAATAAGACTAAAACCGATACTACCAACACCACTATAGGCATCAATGATTGTACTATTGCTTTCTAAGTCTTCCGCAATCAAATCATAAGCTCTGTTGATTAAACTATTGACTTGAAAAAAAGAACGATCGTTGATTATAATCCTTAAGTTATTATTATTTGTTTGAAGAAGTTCGTTTACACCGTATAGCAAAAACGATTTTTTACCAAGAATATGTCGTGGATCATCTTGAACATTCAAGGTAATTCCAACGACGCCTTTTATTTTCTTAATTACGTTTACTAATTCACTTAAACCCTTGGATTCATTCTTTTTTGCTATTAATGTAACTAGTAGTTGGTCTTGGTCATTCGAACGAAAAGCAATTGCGTTTAAATACTTATCTTCTACTTTTATCTTAGCCTTGGCAATAATTTCTAATGCCTCGTTTATTTTTCTATTGGCTAAAATAAAATGGTCAACCGGTATTCTATTTTGATTGTTGTTGCTAAACATTAAAAGTTGCAGATAAGGTTCGGTATCAACCCTGAAAACGGCTTTATTACGGTAATACTCACTGTGTCCATCAAAAATGATCGGTTCAACTCTCTGATCAAGTCCGGCGATTTTATCAAATGTTTCAATTGTTGTGTCTACTTGCCATTTAAGTTGTTTTTCAATGCTTAAGTGGGCTAAATCAAGACTTGTCAAGTGGAGTGGGTTAATCGCTTTTCGATCACTTGAAGGCTTTAATATTTCAATGATTTTAGCCACAGCAAAGCTCTTTTTCACATTTGTTATTTCTACAATCGCCTCTTCGTCATCAATCAATCCGGGAATAAATACTACCTGATTGTTATGTCTTGCCACACCCTGACCTAAATAATCAATTTTTGTTCCAATAATTTTAATCTGTTGCTGTTTTTCAAGCATTAGGTGTACCAAACTTTTTCTTTAAATAATCCATGTAATATTTCGGATTAAATGGTTCTTTGGTTGCGATTAACATTAATTCTTGTGGTGTCTTTGATTGGGCATGCTTATGAATATGCTCTTTCAACCAATCATTGATTAAGCTAATGTTGTTATTTTCAATTGCTTGTTCAACATTAATTTCCTCATTCATAAAATGATATAACTGTGCTGCATAAGCGGAACCTAATGCATAAGTTGGGAAATATCCAATTGATCCAAACGACCAGTGAATATCTTGCAAGACTCCTTCTTTGTCTGTAATAGGTCTCTTGCCAACATACTTACTCATCAATAAACGCCATTTTCTCGGTAAATCCTTAACCTTTAATTTTCCGTTAATCAGACTTTTTTCAATTTCATAACGAACCAAAACATGTAAAGGATACGTTAATTCATCCGCTTCAATTCGAATCAAAGAACGTTTAGCTTGATTGACAAACTTATAAAACTCTGTGACGGAAATTCCTTTAAGCTGTTTTGGGAAAAGATTTACCAGTTGTTTATAATGTTGTTCCCAAAAGATGAAAGAACGTCCAATCATATTTTCATATAGTCTAGATTGTGATTCATGAATGCCTAAGCTACTGCCACCTCTTAAGAACGTATCATTGTATTTTGAATCGGTTTGCATTTCATAAAGGGCATGGCCTAATTCATGAATCGTTGAAAAGATGCTTGAAATCAAAATATCTTCATGATATCTCGTTGTAATTCTCACATCTTGATTTGAAACATTGGAAGTAAATGGATGTTCACTCTCTTTTAAGACACCATGGTCTAAATCAAAATTGAAAACTTCTAATAAATATTTTGAGAACTTTTCTTGTTCAAGCTTAGGATAGATTCCTTTAGTCAATTTTCGATTGAATTTCTCTTTATTGTTTTTAGTAACAGTCATTACAAATGGCACAAGTTCTGTTTTAATCAATTCGAAGAAGTGGTCGTATTTTTTTACTGTCATTCCCTCTTCGTATAAATCTAACAAAACATCATATCCTTTTAAATCGTCTGTCTCTAAATACTTAACAATTTTTCGGTTATATTGAACGATCTTCTCTAAAGTTGGTTCAAAAATTGAAAAATCATTTTTCTGTTTCGCTTCTGCCCAAATCTGTGGACCAGACGCAATTAAAACTTGATAGTCGATATATTCTTCTTTTGGTATTTTTTTAATGAAGCGCAAGTCTTTATAGACCTTTTTGACTTCTGTTTTAAAATCTTCATCTGATAAATCATTTAAATTTTCATGTAAATACTCAATTGCATTCATGTATTGCTCATCTGAAGACACTTTATATGTTTCATTTGCCATTACTTCTATCTGCTGCAAACGATAATTCTGCGCACCTTTTGGAGCCTCTGTTTCCTGGTCCCAACCAACTACCCAATCATAGTACTGATAGGCAATAATTTTCTTTCTTGTTTCTTTATAAATTTGAATTTGCTTTTCTAACATTTTTTCGCCTTCTTTTCTTTATTGTTCTTTTATTATAATACAAAAACGCTTATTTATTCATAAAACAAAGATGAGTGTTGCTGTTCCAAAGTAAATAACCAAAGCAACCAAGTCATTGATTGTTGTCATCATTGGACCAGAAGCTGAACCGGGATCGACATTAATCCGATCAAACAGCAAGGGTAGAAAAACACCCGAGAACGTTGAGGCTATCATTGATGTTGCTAAAGAAAAAGCGACCAACAGTCCCATATGGAGTGGTTTTTGTGTGCCCATCGGAGAAATATTCAAGAATAGATAGACAAAACCAAATGCGATAATACCAAGAATTATACTATTGACAAGACCAATTGATAGTTCTTTTTTAACATGTTTCTTTTTATTATCGCCTTGAATCTTTTGATGGTGAAGTCCTAGAATTGTTACAGCTAATGACTGTGTACCAATGTTACCAGCCATTGCCAGAATAAGTGGTTGGAACAAAACAAGGGCAGCAACCTCAATCAATGTCAATTCAAAAACTGATAGAAAGACTGCCATTAATAAGTTAAGTATAACAGAAAACAATAGCCAAGGAAAACGCATTTTAACTCTTTCAAACGCAGTTGAATAGTCTTGATAATCGCCCAGTGAAGCAATCTTATCAAGTTGTGAATCAAATGTTTCACTAATTTCATCAAAGATATCATCTGCGGTAATCATTCCGATTAATCCGTTGTCTTCATTTAATACACCCATTACCTTTAAATCATAATCTTTTAGTTTTTGGATGGTTTGGCTGATCGGTTCATACTCATAAACATATGATTCTTGATAGTCAATTATCTCTGATAAAACATTGTGTGGTCTAGCAACAATTAAACTTTTTAAGTCTACTGTTCCAACGTAATGGTTGTTATCATCAACAACAAACAATACGTCCATGTCATGGTTTTCGTCTGCTGATTGAATTACTGTATGTGTCGCTTCTTTAATACTCATATTTTGATTAATGCTAATCAGGTTAGTATTCATGATTGCAGCTGCGACATCATCTTGATATATTAACAGTTTTTCAATTAAATGCTTTTTCTTATTTTCTAACAAATCTAGATATTGATCATTTTCATCATCTTCTAACTGCTCAATAAACGTTTTTAAATCATCTGTATTTAAAGTGTTTAGAAGTTGCTTTTTTGTCTTTAAATCAAGAAGATCCAAGAAGTCAACTTGTAAATCAAGATTAAGTTCGATAAACAGTTTTTCTTTTTGCTCTAATGTTAATAGACTGACTAATTTTTCTTTATCATCATCTTCCAGATATGGATACAGCTTCGCGATATCATAGGCATGTAGTTTTTTTAGTTGTTTTTTTATCTGTTCATTACTGTGATTAAAATTGATTGCTTTTCTCATCCTAGCACACCTCCAATAAAGATCATTGCTAAACTAAAATATATTACCAAAGCTGCAATATCAATAAAAGTAGTGATAAATGGTCCTGATGCAACGGCAGGGTCAAATTTAAGTTTTCTTAATGTAACTGGCACAATTATCGCAATAACAGGAGCAATTATAACAGTTAGCCATAGAGATAATCCAATCAACAATGATATTTCAACGGGTGATAGTTGACTTGATAAAGATGGATTTAATAACGCAAAAACATAGGTTATAATAAATGCCACAAAACCGATGATTATCCCATTTATAAAACCTACAGTAATTTCTCTGTATTCATTTTTCGACATCTTTTCATTTGATGATGTCAACTTTTTTAAGATGACCGCTAATGTTTGTGTAGCAATATCACCGGCAGTGTCTAAAATTAGTGGCTGAAAAACAATAAGGATTGCTGCCACACTGATCACTGCTTCAAAAAATGATGTAACAATCGAAATCGGAACCGATAGCACTAACAATCCAACTAACCACGGAAGTCGTTGTAATGCCGCTTTAAAGAAATGTTTTGATTCGTCTTGCGGTAATGCAGCAAGTTTTTCAAAGTCTTCTTCCTTTTCTGCTTGGAAAATATCAATCATGTCGTCCATTGTAACAACGCCAAGTAAGGTCTTATTCTTATCAACAACCGGCATAATATAACTGTCATAATTACGCATGGTTTCAGCTGTGTGGACTAAATCATCATCATCATAAACGGCTTCTGTCTCATTGATAATCGTTTTTACTAGAGCAGGAGTTTTTGTTTTTAGTAATTGTTTTAAGGAGATCGTTCCCAAAAATGTATGGTTATCATCAACAACTGACAACGTTGTAATATAATCAACGTTTGGTGCTTCCTTAATGACTAGTTTAGTTGCTTCTTTGACATCCATGTTTTGATTGATAACAATGATTCTGTCTGTCATTGCCGAACCGGTTTGACGATCATCATAGGAAATCCATTGTGATAGTTTTGATGATTCTCCATCTAAAGCATCAACCAATATCTGCTGTTCCTCATCCTCTAATTCCAAAATAATGTCTCTTGCATCATCTGGTTCCATTAAGGAAACAAGTTTAATTTGATCCTCTAATTGAAAAAGAGCTAAAATTTCAGCTGCTAATTCATCATCCAGATAAACAAGAATTTTAGCTTTGTTAATATTATTTAATTTATTAATCTCATTAAATTGTTCTTCTTTCGAAAGATTTGCTAATCTTTGAGCAAAATCGTGGGCATGTATTCTTTTTTTCACGCTAACCTCCTTTAATCGTTTTTTTCACCAAACATTCTTTTTGCTGTTTGAATACTTAATGCCTTTTCTTCATCATTATGGCTTATTTTAACAATTTGATTAAATGTATCAATCGCTATAACTGTCATTTGATCATATAATTTGATCTTCTCTTGGTTTAAGAACAATAGTAAGGCCTTTGAATCCTGGACTCTCGTTAACCTGAATGCTTGATTAAGACCTATGTCAAACAAGTTCAATCTTGAAACTTTGGGTATATTGTTACTAAAGTCTGGAATTGGATTTCCATGCTGACAATACTTTGGTTCACCAAGATATCCATATATTCTTCTTAAAACGTGATCACTTGTCGCATGTTCTAATCTTTCTGCATCTTCATGAACTTCCTCCCAGGAAAAACCGAGTTCCTTAGTTAAAAAGACTTCCCAAACTCGGTGTGAACGAATCATTCTAATCGCTTCTTCTTCACCCTTCTTTGTTAAAATAACTCCTTTATAGGGATAAAACTTGATTAACTTTTTAGCGGCCAATCTTTTGATCATTTCATTAACACTTTGGTCAGTGTAACCAAAATGACTAGCAAGCTCGTTTAATTTAACATGTTGTGATTTTTTCTCTTTGTCTAGTTCATAGATTGCCTTTATATAATCTTCTTCCGCCCTGTTCAACTTAACACCTCCTAGCCCAGTGCCACATCTAAAGCCATCATGATGATAAAGCCTACCATCACACCTAAGACAGCAAAGTGTGCACCTTTTTTCGATATTGTTTGCTGTGCTTCAGGAATCAATTCTTCAACTACAACATAAATCATTGCACCCGCAGCAAATGCTAAAGCATAAGGTAACAATGGTCTGGCATAGGACACTAAAACTGCTCCTAAAACACCGGCAATTGGTTCAACAAACCCTGACAACTGTCCATAAAAGAAAGCTTTTTTACGACTAATTCCTTCTTGACTTAATGGAATTGAAACTGCTGCTCCTTCTGGGAAGTTTTGAATCCCAATCCCAAACGCTAATGCAACAGCAGATAAAACTCCTGCCGTTGGGCTCCCCGTTGATGCATTGACTGCAGCAAATGCCACCCCCACAGCAAGCCCTTCAGGAATATTATGCAATGTAATCGAAAAGACCAATAAGACCGTTCTTCTGAATTTACTGGGAATTCCTTCGGGGCTGTGGTCTGGTCCAAAGTGAATGTGTGGAATCGTTTTATCAGCAACATATAAAAATAATCCTCCCAATGCAAATCCAACTGCAGCAATCAACCATGGTACTGAGCTAGTTTCACTGGCATATTCAATTGCTGGAGCAAGTAATGACCAAAAGCTAGCCGCAATCATTACTCCTGATGCAAAACCTAGCATAAAATTAAACAAACTTCGATTGATTGTCTTGAAGAAAAAAACTAAACCCGCGCCTAGAGCAGTCATTCCCCAAGTAAACAGTGTTCCTAGTAATGCTTGTTGCCATGCCTCTAGACTAATAAACCAATTTAACATAAACTATACCTCTTTTCATGCATACATTAAAATTTTCTTAAGTATAGTATAACATATTTTTTAAGTGTTTTCCATGTAGAAGAAATAAAAAGCATATCCTTTTTTAGATACGCTTTTTGCATGCATAAAAATTAAATTTTTACGCTCAAAAATCAAATTTTACATCTTCACGTTTTACAGATTCAGCTTCAAAGAATTCTCTTTCTGTAAAGTTCTTCCAACGAGCAATAATATTGCTTGGGAAAACGACGACTTTTTGGTTGTAAATTGACACGTTTGAGTTATAAACACGTCTTGCAGCTTGTAGGTTTTCTTCAACTTCCATCGTAGCATCTTGCAATTGTGAAATATTTTTTGATGCTTTTAAGTCTGGGTATTGCTCAACTACAACGTTAATTGCTTGAAGTCCACGTGTGATTTCATTCGCAAACTCCTGTTTATCAGCAATTGGCGCTTGATGGGCTGGCTGACGCATTGCAACAACTTTTGTTAACGTTTCCTGCTCGTGTTTCATATAACCTTTAGCCGCTGCAAACATTTTTGTTAGTAAATCAAATCTCTTTGTTAAAGCTACGTCAATACTTGATTCTGATTCATCAATTTTAACTAACTTTCTTCTAAATGCATTAATTGTGCTAATAATCCAACTGATAATAATCAGCGCAATTACTGCGATAACAACTAAAACAATAATCCAAGGGTTCATCTTTTTTCTCCTTTATCTATTTTGATTAAACTTCGAACTATCTAAACGCAATTCATTAACAATTGCCGCTATCAAATCAACATCCGAGGCAAACACCTTAATACTCTCTTCATTTATCTGTTTTCTAAAATCAATTTCTAAATAGTTTTTCCGATCATTGACGCCAATATGCAATTCATTTTTTTGAAAGCAATACATAATTGATCCTGCGTGCAATTTCTCTAATTCTAATAGTTTTTCCAATACACTTGATGTGATGATATAAAAACCATGTTCTTTTGAAGACGAGAATATTCTAAACTTTTTGTTAAACTGAATACTTTCTGTTTCAAATCGCTCCAAACCTCTTGTGTTTGTGTAACTACCGCTACCTTCTACAATCTTTAACACATCTTTAAATGATCTTTTAAAGCGGTATACATACCATCTGCCTCTGAAGTACGTCTCATAACTTACTATTTGATTTCCTCTTGAGTCACGTCTGACAACTCGTTCCTTTAAATCGACATCAGATACTTCAAACTCAACACCTTTATAGCTAGCTTTGACATAATCTTCGCCATTAAAGCGATCTGGCCTTCTAATCAAACCTGCACTCATAATTGTTTCAAGTGAGATAGTTTGCTTGTGGTTATAATAAATGTTATCAAAATGCTGACTTAAAACATACATAACAACATCGTTTTTTACTGTAGTCTTGAATTCCTTTGCAAATTTTTCCGCTCTTGCAAAAAAATTCCCACTAATCAATCCGGCAACTAAGGCCCCTATAAGCAAGTAATACACTTGGGTAAAGAGGGCAATGGCTACGATTAATCCAGCAATTAGAAATATTAGAAATCCTTTCTTTTGCTCTTGCTTGAAACTATCATATAGTTTTAAACGTTTTGCTTCAAGTTGCTTTATATCAATCATTTTATCACCTGATTTATTTTATAACAATTTCTTGAAAATTGCAATTTTATCCGTATTTTCCCAAGTTAATCCTGCCTTTTCTTTGCCAAAGTGTCCATAGGCAGAAG
>JBAYPP010000007.1:0-21920 GCA_041677585.1 Acholeplasmataceae bacterium | reverse complement strand
GAACATATCCTTCAATTCCATTTTCTAGTTTGACGAACATTCCTGAACCCATCATTTGCGTAATCATGGCATCAAACTTTTTCCCAATTTTATCATTCATATACTCACAACTCTTGAGCTTCGCTACATCTCGCTCCATTTGAATAGCTCTTCTCTCCTGATTAGAAGTATGAATAGCCACTTCAGGTAGAATTGATTCAAAACGACGGAAGTCTTTATTGAAATTATTCGTTTCACCCAAGACAAAACAATGAATCAAGCGATGTAAAATCAAATCAGGATAACGTCTAATCGGCGAAGTAAAATGTGTGTAATATTGTGCACCTAAGCCAAAATGGATTGATCTTTGCTCACTGTATTTTGCCTTTTGCATTGCCCGAAGCAAACTCATATGAACCAAATATGATAGCGGTGTTCCAGCTGTTTTTTGTGTTAAGATCTGAAGTGGTTTTGCTTTTCCAATCTGTTTCATTTGAACTTGAACGCCTAATCTTGAAATCGTTGTAAGTGCCTGCTTTAATTTATCAAGATCCGGTGTTTCATGAATCCGATAGATTGAGGGGTATGATGCATGAAACATATGTTCCGCAACCGTTTCGTTTGCTGCTAGCATAAATGATTCGATTAATTCCTCCGCTTGATCAGTCTTTCTTTCAAAGACGTCTAAAACGCGCCCTTGTTCATCTACCTTGAAGCCTAATTCACTACTTTCAAATTCAATTTCGCCTCTTTTACGACGTTTTATTTTCAGTTTTTGTGATAATTCCAACATTGAAAAAAGCATTTTATCAATTGTTTTATCACCGGTTGATTCATTTTTATTAAATAGATCATTTACACTTCGATAAGTCAATCTCTTCTTTGATTTGATAATTGTCTTGTTTATATCATAAGAGACTAGATTAGCTTCGGCATCAAATATCATAAAACAAGATAATGTTAGTTTCAATTCATCTGGATTTAAAGAACAATAATCATTTGATAATAAATGCGGCAACATCGGTATTACTCTATCAGCTAAATATGAGCTTGTAGCTCTTTTATACGCTTCTTGATCCAAAGGACTATCCTCTTGCACATAAAGACTAACATCCGCAATATGTACACCTAAGTGGTACTGATCATTTTTGATGGTCAAACTAACTGCATCATCTAGATCCTTAGCATCTTCACCATCGATTGTTATAATCAATTTATTTGCCAAATCAATTCGATCTCTTTTGGCTTTAACAAAATCAATGTTAAGGTTTTTTAAATCCTCCAAAACTTCTTTTGCAAAAAATCGTGGCCACTGATAAGCAGATACTATCTTTAATGTTTCAATATCCGGATCATTTTGATGCCCAATGATCTCTACTACATGGGCTAAAATGTTTTTTTCACTAATCTCATCGATGTTCAAGCGTACAACATGACCATTAACGATTTGCAATTCATTAGTAACTTCAAGTGGTCTATCGATATACGTTTCAGGAAAGTATCTTATACTTTGCTTGTTCTTTTCGACCGTCGCAATAACTGTTGTTAATGCGCGTTTTACTATATAAACTACTTTTGCAAAACGACCATCTTCGACTAAGACAATATCATCATGCATTGAGTCTTTCAATAAAGCCTCTTCAATATAAATATCTTCAACTTCTTGTCTTAAAAAACCAAATGTTTTTTTGTGGTCAATTCGACCAATTAAAATATCTGGCTTTAGTAAATAATAGGGCTCTTGATACGTTAAAAAAGGATATTGATCTAAACTGATCTGTCCTATTTCATCTTGATGAACTTTTCTGGTCTGTTGATTATAAAAAATCATATATATGTTATTCATTTTATGTACCTCTATATCATTATATCATACACCATTGATGCACATTTAGAAAACAACAGCAAAAACACCTTGATGGCTCAAGGTGTCTCAATGTTAAACTATTTTCTTAAATTGTAGAAGGATTTTTTGCCTAGGTAACGTGCTGTATCACCAAGTTTATCTTCAATTCTTAATAATTGATTGTATTTTGCAATACGATCTGTTCTTGAAGCGCTACCAGTCTTAATTTGCCCTGCATTAGCAGCAACAGCGATATCAGCGATTGTTGTATCTTCTGTTTCACCACTACGATGGCTAATCACTGCTGTGTATCCAGCTCTTTTTGCCATTTCGATTGCGTCAAATGTTTCAGTTAGTGTACCGATTTGATTCACTTTGATTAAAATTGAGTTTGCAATGCCTTTTTCAATTCCTTGGCTTAGTCTTTCAGTGTTCGTTACGAATAAATCGTCACCGACTAGCTGAATCTTATCGCCAATTTTTTCTGTTAAATACTTCCAGCCATCCCAATCGTTTTGATCAAGCCCATCCTCGATGGAAATAATTGGATATTTGCTCACTAATTCTGCATAAAAATCAGCAAGTTCATAACTGGTATATGTCTTGTTTCCTTCACCAGCTAAAACATATTGTTTTGTTTCAGGGTTGTAAAATTCTGATGAAGCGACATCCATTGCTAATAAAATATCAGTGCCCGGTTCATATTTAGCTTTTTTGATTGCTTCCATAATAATTGCCAGTGCTTCTTCATTTGAACCTAAGTTAGGGGCGAAACCACCTTCATCACCAACTGATGTGTTATAACCTTTTTGTTCTAGCACTTTTTTTAAGTGATGGAAAATTTCTGTTCCCATGCGGATTGCTTCACCAAACGTTTTAGCTCCGACTGGCATAATCATGAATTCTTGGAAATCAATGTTATTGTCAGCATGTGAACCTCCGTTTAAAATGTTCATCATTGGCACAGGCAATTGCTTACTGTTAAAGCCTCCTAAGTACTCATATAGCTCAACTCCAAGCAAATCTGCTGCTGCTCTAGCAACAGCCATCGAAACACCTAAAATTGCGTTTGCACCTAGCTTGCCTTTGTTTTTAGTTCCATCAAGTTCAATCATGATTTCATCAATTAACACTTGACTTGTAACATCGAGTCCAATAATTTCATCTGCAATTAATTCATTGACATTTTTAACGGCATTCAAAACACCTTTGCCAAGATAACGTTTTTTATCTTGATCCCTTAATTCAACCGCCTCATGTTCTCCTGTTGATGCTCCTGATGGCACTAATGCTCTTCCAAAAGCACCTGACTCTGTATAGACTTCAACTTCAATTGTGGGGTTACCACGTGAATCTAAGACCTCACGTGCATATACGTCTGTAATATATGGCATAATTTTATCTCCTTTTCATCTAGTTATTTTCATACCATTATTATACCTTTTTTTAACCCTAATTGGAAGATAAAACGTTATGGAAACGTTTACCATCAGCAATTTTGAGATCTTTTTTTCATCTCTAAGGTCATTTATTCATAATATAATTAAAACAATTAAAAGAATTGCCGTTATTGACAATTATGAAAACGTTTTATAATTTGTCCTATGCAAATTATTGCTGGTTTTTTGGTATAATATAGGTGTCGAAACGAGGTATGCTTATGCACAAAGGATTTGTTGGTTTAATTATTATGGATGGACTGGGGCTAGCACCAAATACTCGCGGAAACGCAGTAGCGTTGGCCAATACTCCGGTTTTGGATGAATTGTTAAAAAAATATCCTAACAACACCTTAGAGGCTAGTGGTGAGGTTGTTGGTCTGCCTGAAGGTCAAATGGGCAACAGTGAAGTTGGACACTTGAACTTAGGTGCAGGAAGAACAGTTTTTCAATCATTGACAAGGGTTAATGTTAGCATTAAAGATGGTTCCTTTTACCATAACAAAGCTTTCTTAGAAGCAATTGACTTTGCCAAGAGACATCAAAGTAAATTACATGTCTTCGGCTTAATTGGTGATGGTGGTGTCCATTCGCACCAATTGCATATTAAAGCGCTTTTTAAATTAGCAGAAAAACACAATCTTAAAGACGTTTATCTTCATGCTTTTTTGGATGGTAGAGATACACCACCAACATCTGCTTATACGTTTTTAAAGGATTTATTGAATGAAAACATAAAAGTTGCTACAGTGAGTGGTCGTTATTATGCAATGGACCGCGATAACAATTGGGATCGTTTGCAAAAAGCAATTGACAATATGATTATCGGTAATGCTCCATATTATGCAAACCCTCTAGAAGGTATTAAAGCGTCTTATGATCAAGGGATTACCGATGAATTCATGCATCCGATTGTGACTGATAGGAACGGATTGATTGCAGAAAATGATGCAGTTATCTTCGCTAATTTTCGACCTGATCGAGCGATTAGAATCGCAACAGCATTTTCTAACCCAGTTGCGGCTAAAGCTTATCAAACTATCGGAAAATCAAGCTTCAACCCCCATTTAATCCCAAAAAATCTTTGTTTTGTTTCAATGATGAACTACGCGGAAACAGTAAAAGGACCCGTTGCTTTTGATAACCAAAATCTAATTGATTTATATGGTGATGTGATTGAACGAAACGGACTTAAACAATTGAGAATTGCGGAAACTGAAAAGTATGCTCATGTTACCTTTTTCTTCGATGGCGGACTGGAAAAAGCATATTCAGGAAGCACCAGAATTCTAGTCGAATCACCAAAGGTCACTACCTATGATTTAAAACCGGAAATGAGTGCTTTTGAAGTTAAGGAAAGGGCAGTTGAAGCGATTTTGACTAATAAATATCAAACGATGATTCTAAACTTCGCAAATCCTGATATGGTTGGTCATACAGGTTCAATTCCGGCAACGATTAAAGCGGTTGAAACGGTCGATTATTGTGTTGGTGAAGTCTTAGAAGCGATTAAAGAAATTGGTGGAGTAGCAATCGTTTTAGCTGATCATGGTAATGCCGAAAAAATGATTGATGAAAACAATCAACCGCATACGGCACATACTACCAACTTAGTTCCTGTTATCATTACTGATCCATCAGTGAAAGTGAATAGTGGTGCACTAAAGGATGTAGCACCCACAATGCTTGAACTATTAGGACTAGAAAAACCAGCTGCAATGACAGGTGTTAGTTTGATCAAAAAATAAAAACTTTCACTATCAAATAAAAATCAATCATCAGTTTTGACGATTGATTTTTTTGTTTTCTATTTATTTAGACTCTTTCGCTTAACCATTCAATTGCTTTTTGATAGGCATCTTCTTGATCTAGATCATTAAAAACCTCATGATAACTATCCGGATACAAAACAATCTTTTTGTCAGTACTGTTAACTAAATCAAACATGCGTTTGCTAAACTGTTCTGGAACAATTTTATCTTCTTCACCGTGAATGTATAAAATCGGAAGTGTAAACTCATTAACACGTTTGTTTAAATATCTGACTCCTCGTACAAACATCTGCCCAACTAGTGATATGTAAAACTTGTGTAGATTGAAAGGATCACTTACATATTCTTCTTCAACAGTTCTATCTCTTGATAGTTTTTGATCGGCAAAGTTGGTTTTAATCGGAATCCAACCAAATAATCTGAAACCAAAAAAGCGTAATGGTAAGATATTACTCATAAAGTTTGTCGGTGCAGCACAGCTAATGATACCTTGAACATCTTTATACTTAACACCATATAGATGAACAATTAAACCACCCATGCTGTGTCCAAATAAAAATATTTTGTTGTTTTGGAGTTTCTTCTCTTCGACAACCAAAGCATGCAAGTCATCAACAAACTGATGAAACGACTTTAATTTCCCCCTTTGGCCTTGACTTTGTCCATGACCTCTTAAATCATAACGAACAACATTGAATCCAGCATTGTTGAATTTTTTGGTCATTACATCATAACGGCCAGAATGTTCGGCAATACCATGTGTAATAATGATTGTAGCTTTGCTTTCGGGTACTTCAAATCGTTTTACATGTAACAAAATGTTATTAATTAGCATAGTTAGTCACCTCATATTTTTATTATACTACAAATTGCAATATGCAATTACCTATAAGTTTTACGTAAAATATGTTAAAGTAAATCAAAAGATTTACAAAGTTACTTAATTAACACATTTAGTTGTTAAAAAGGCTTTTTTATAACGCAATATTATAGTATAATAATAGACAGATAAGTTACAAAGGAGAAATAAACATGAAAAGAACTGCTTTATATCAAAAGCACTTGGATTTGCACGCAAAAATGGTCGAATTTGCGGGTTTTGAGATGCCAATTTCTTATAAAGGAATCCAAGAGGAACACAATTTTGTTCGGACACATATGGGCATGTTTGATGTTTCGCACATGGGAGAGTTTTTAATTGAGGGAGAAGACGCCTTAGAATTTGCTAATCATATCTTAACAAATCGAATTTCAAACGAATTACACAAAGTTACATACTCTTTGTTATGCGATGAACAAGGCTTGGTAATCGATGATTTATTAGCATATGTGATGAAGGAAAATCAAGTACTTCTTGTTCCTAACGCTGCTAACATCGAAAAAGATTTTGCTTGGATTGAATCACATATTAAAGATTATGATGTGAAACTACGCAACGTTTCTGATGCTTATAGCCAAGTTGCGATCCAAGGTCCTGAAGCAGCTAGAAACATCGCGAAAATCTTAGGTGAAGATTTGTCGAATTTACCATTTATGACATATACGGTGATTCCATACAATGGAGCTTACATCATCGTCTCGGCAACCGGATACACCGGTGAAAATGGATATGAAGTTTATGGTCCGCATGATTCAATTAATAAAATTTGGGATCGTGCCATCGAAATTGGCGTTGAACCCTGTGGATTAGGTGTAAGAGATACACTTCGCTTTGAAGCTGGTCTGCCATTATACGGCAATGAAATCGGCGGCGACATCAATCCTTACGAAGCGGGTTTAGGTTTTGCAATCAAACTTGATAAAGACTTCATCGGTAAGGAAGCTTTAGCCAAGGCAAAAGAAAACCTAACACGTAAAAGCGTTGGTCTAGAGTTGCTTGAGAGAGGAATTCCGCGTCATGATTATTTGGTCTTGCACGAAGATAAAGTAATTGGACATGTAACAACCGGTTATATGATTCCCGGCTTAGAAACACCAGTTGCTGTTGCTCTTGTCGATATTGACTACAGTAAAATCGGAACTGAACTATTTGTTCAAATACGTGGTAAAAACATCAAGGCACGCGTTCGAAACAAAAAATTTTTAATAAAAAAATAAATAAAAAATAAGGAGAAAAAGAAATGGTTAAAAAGGGTTTACTTTACGCAGAAAGTCATGAGTGGATTAAAGTTGAAGGAAATGTTGCATTTATTGGTATTTCTGATCATGCACAAGATAGTTTAGGATCGATTGTTTTTGTTGATTTACCACAAGTAGGAAATACAATTAACAAAGGTAACGTCTTTGGTGCAGTTGAGAGTGTTAAGGCTGCTTCTGATTTATATTTGCCGATTAGTGGTAAAGTTGTTGAAGTCAATTCTGCTTTAGAAGATGCACCTGAATTGCTTAACGAAGACGCTTATGAAAACTGGATTGTTAAAATTGAAATCAAGGATCAAACCGAATTAAACGATTTATTGACTGACGAAGCATACGAAAAAACGCTTTAATTTAGCATAAAGGAGGCATCACGATGCACAAATACTTGCCGCATACTCCTAAAGATATAAAGGAGATGCTAAAAGTCATTGGGGCAGGCACTGTTGATGAACTTTTTGATGTTGTTCCACAAAATTTACGACTAAAAAAAGATTATCAAATTCCAAGTGCTTATTCTGATGACAGATTGACAAACCATATGAAGGCTTTGGCTAGTCAAAATAAAGAACTAATTATATTTAGAGGTGCTGGTAGTTATGATCACTATACTCCAAGCATCGTCAAAAGTTTAATTTCTCGTCAAGAGTTTTTAACTTCTTATACACCTTATCAACCTGAGGTTGCACAAGGTACTTTGCAGTATATTTTTGAATATCAATCAATGATTTGTGAATTAACTGGCATGGAAGTTTCAAACGCTTCAATGTATGACGGTTCAACATCTACTGCTGAAGCGATGTTTATGGCATATGCCCAAACAGGTAAAACGGATATTTTAGTTAGTGGAACCGTCAATCCAAGAATTATTGAAGTAATTAAGACATATGCATATTATCGTAAAATGAATGTTGTCATCGTTCCGGAAAAAAATGGTGTAACCGATTTTGATTTTGTGAAACAAAACGCAAGCGATAAGATGGGCTTAATCGTTCAAAATCCTAATTACTACGGAATCATTGAAGATTATGAAGGCTATGCTGATGTCATCCATGAAAACAACAGAATTTTCATCATGAATGTTGAGGGACAAGCCTTGGCATTACTTAAGACACCTGCTGAATTGGGTGCTGATATCGCTGTTGGCGAACTCCAATCATTAGGTATTCCCTTAAGTTTTGGTGGCGCATACATTGGTTACTTAGCAACAACAAATAAACTTGTTAGAAAAATGCCTGGAAGAATTTGTGGTATTACTAACGATGTTGATGGCAAACGTGGCTTTGTTTTAACGCTCCAAGCTAGAGAGCAGCATATTCGCCGCGCAAAAGCAAACTCAAACATTTGCTCTAACCAATCATTAAATGCACTTGCTGTCACTGTTTATTTAGCAGCGATGGGCAAAGAAGGGTTGATCAAGGTTGCGAATGAGTCCTTAAAAGGTGCCCATTATCTATACAACCAACTATTAAAAACAAAGAAGTTTGAACAGGTATACGATCAACCATTCTATAAAGAGTTTGTCTTAAAGGCGAACTTTGATGTGAAGAAGTTTGAAAAAGAATTATTGAAAAAAGGTATTTTAGGACCTTTACATATCGGTGATCAAAAACTCTTGTTTGCGGTTACTGAAAGACGTACCATTGAAGAAATTGAACAACTTGTTGAAATGGTGGTGAATTTTAAATGAAAGCATACGATAAGATAATTTTTGATTTATCAAGTCCAGGACGGATTGGTTATCATTTAGATCAAAAGAATTTACCTGAGGTTAGTTTGCCAAAGCATTTACTCCGAGTTGAAAAGGCGGCCTTGCCGGAAGTTTCAGAATTTGACGTGGTCAGACATTACACCAATGTTTCACAAATGAACTTTGGGGTTGAAACAGGATTTTATCCCTTAGGATCTTGTACAATGAAATACAATCCGAAAATCAATGATGAGTTGGCTGGATTAAGTGGTTTTGCTAATCTTCACCCACTTCAACCGATTGAAACTGCACAAGGAATGTTAAAAATCCATCATGACCTAGCTGCAATGTTATCTGAAGTGACGGGGATGGATGCTACTTCACTAAATCCATTTGCAGGTGCACATGGCGAACTTTCAGGCTTAATGATTATAAAATCATATCATGATAAGAATAAAGATTTCAAGCGTACTAAGATTATTGTTCCAGATAGTGCCCATGGTACTAACCCCGCTACTGCTTCTGTCGCTGGTTTTGACACAGTTGAGATTAAATCTAATCCCGATGGGACAATCAACCTACAAGCATTAAAAGAGGTTTTGGGTGATGACATCGCCGGTTTAATGCTAACAAATCCAAACACTGCTGGTGTTTATGAAAAAGACATTAAGAAAATCGCTGATCTGATTCATGATGTAGGTGGATTGGTGTACTATGACGGAGCTAACCTCAATGCTTTATTAGGAATCGCTAATCCTGGTGATATGGGCTTTGATATTACGCACTTAAACTTACATAAAACATTCTCAACACCTCATGGTGGTGGTGGCCCAGGTTCAGGTCCAGTTGGAGTTAAAGCATTCTTAGAAGAATTTTTACCAAACCCAATTGTTAAATTTGACGGTAAAAAGTATTTTTTTCAAAACTCAAAAGATTCACTTGGAGCACTTGGTTTATTTTATGGAAACACAAGCGTTTATTTAAGAGCTTATGTCTACATGCTGACTTTAGGTAAAGAACATCTAGGTAAAATTGGTTCGTACGCAGTATTAAATGCCAACTATATTAAAGATTCATTAAAGGATTTGTTCAAGCTTCCAGTGGCTGGACATTGCATGCATGAATTTGTCTTTGATGGCTTGATTGACCAATCTACTGGTGTTAAGACATTAGATATCGCTAAACGTTTATTAGATTATGGATTTCATGCACCAACGATTTACTTCCCGTTAATCTTTAGTCAATCAATGATGATCGAACCAACGGAAGTTGAATCAAAAGAAACGTTGGATTCATTTATCGAAATTTTAAGAGTGATCGCTAAAGAAGCAATCGAACAGCCGGAACTCTTAAAAACTGCTCCTCATAATACAGTCGTAAGACGTCTTGATGAAGTTAAAGCAGTTAGACAACCAGTTTTAAAGTATCGAGATTTAAAATAATCTCATATCTTCTTCTTGAGAATGGGGAAAGCAATTGTGCCTTCCCTTTTTTCTTTTAAAAAAAGGAAAATCGTCTCTGATTTTCCCTGTCTTCTTATGATAAAAGTTTTTCAATAATTTGTTTGGCAATCAAATCGTATAATTTACCTGTCTCTTCCTTGCCGGTAAAAATATATTGATCGTTTAATGGTTGCCCGATTGGTATTTGTCCTAAGAGATCAACTTGAAGCTTTTCACTTACAGTTTTACCCCCTCCCGAGCCAAAGATAAATTCGCGTTTTTGGTTACACGGATTTAAATAATAACTCATATTTTCAACGACACCAATTACATCATGGCCAATTTGTTGAGCGCCGATACCTGCCTTGACGGCAACATGTGCAGCATTGACATGTGGTGTAGTTACGACTAAGACTTTACTCTTGGGAACATATGTTTTAACATCTAAAGCGACATCACCGGTTCCTGGAGGTAAATCGACTAAGACAATATCAATATCATCCTGCCAAGCTACGCCATTAAAATAATGGATTAGCATTTTACCAAGCATTGGTCCGCGCCACATTAACGGTTTATCAGGTGGCATAAAGAATTCGGTTGAGATAACTTCAACACCATCTTTATTTAAAGGAATCATCTTCTCATCATCAGTTGATGATAGCGGTTTGATTTCCAATTGGAAAATCTGTGGTATGCTTGCTCCATAAATATCAGCATCAATTACGCCAACTTTTTTGTTTTGTCTTACTAAAGCTTGAGCCAGGTTTGCTGTAACAGTTGATTTACCAACGCCACCTTTTCCGGAAGCGATTGCCAAATAAACAATAACCTTTTCTCCTTCAGGAACAAACTCCGATTCAAAGATTGTCACTTTTACACCTGGAAAACCTAATTCAATCTTAATCAGCTTTACTAATTGAATCTTAAATGTTTGCTCATATTTTGTTTTATCACGAACAAAAACTTCTAGTTCTACAACGCCAGTTGGACCAACTACTAACTTTTTAATACCATTTACTTCCCTTAAGGGACGATTAAATCCCGGATCGATAACTTCTTCTAATCTAGCCTTTAATTGATCGTATGTCAAATGTCTCACCTCTTTCCTATTATAGCAAGAAATAAAAAATATTGCTTTAAAATGGCTAAAAAAGTTTATATTATGCTATAATGAAACTGGTATATACCACTGGAGGGATAAAATGGTGAAATTTAAAAAACCGATTGCTGGAAAGCTAGTTGATATAGCCGAAGCAAGCGACCAAACTTTTAAACAGAAAATGTTAGGTCCAGGCTTTTCAATCATTCCAAAATCAAACCTTTTGACTGCACCTGTAGCTGGTGTAATTGAAATGATCTATCCGACGAAACACGCTTTTTCAATTAAGTATGGGGATAATCAATTTTTATTGATTCACATGGGTGTTGACTATCATGTCAATGAACAGACCTTTTTTTTGAATTTCCGCTTAAATGATCGCGTTTCTATCGGTGATCCCCTGGTAGAAATCAATCTACCACTTTTCATTAAGCAAACAAAGTATCCCGAAATATATTTTACTTTTATTGAGGCGAAGGAATTAGAAATTATTGGCCAAGAAAACGAAAACAAGCAAGAAGTACTGTTGCTTAATATCTGGTGAAGCTATGTATAAATATGAAAAAATAATAACGTACGTAAAAGATTTAGCAGAAAAAAAACAGCATCCCATCTATATTTCCGAACGAAACCTAGCTAATAAATTAAACATTTCACGCATGACGGTTCGAAAAGCATTTGATCAACTAGCAAAAGAGAACATTATTAAGCGAACTGCAGGACAAAAAACACTAGTTTTGAAACAAGATAGAACACTATCTGGTGTAATCGCCAGTTATGGCATGGCACAGGGATATGCTTTTATTCATAAACAGATACAAATTGATTTCAAAAACCAAAAATTCACCTCAGATGACAATGAATTCAACCGTCTGCAAAAGGCAATCGCTCAAGCAAGAAAATACTTGTTGTCGATTGAAACAGCTTCCGTGGAATTAAAGGATATCATTGAAGTTCAATTAACAATGTTAAATGATCCCGACTTTATTGATGGCCTAAAAAACGAAATCAAACTTAAGCAAACTGCTGAAATTGCCTTAGTAAAAACAATTGAAAACTATGAAAAACAGTTTTTAGCAATTGAAAATGAGTATTTAAAAGCGCGTCTTAAGGATCTAAACGACTTAAAACGTTTGTTAATCGATCTTCTAAGCACTAAAAAAACGATTGATTTCGAGCATGAAAAACAGCCAATCATTTTTATTACTGATAGTTTATCAACAAACGACTTAGCTTTAATCAATCCCAAAATTATTGTTGGTATTGTTACAGAAAAAGGCGGAAAAACCGATCATAGCGCAATTGTTGCCCAATCGCTAGGCATTCCAATGCTTGTTGGTGTAACTGACGCGACAACAAAAATCAAGTCTGAACAACCATTAGTTGTTGATTGTTATGAAGGTGTCATTCGCTTTTTGGATGAATTAAAGATTAACATTGATAAAGACATAAAGGTTGATCAGTCAACTAACCTTTTTAACAATAATGTTGAGCTGTTAATCAATGCTGATGTTTATACTAACCTCGATTTGCTACCATATAAAACAGGTATTGGTTTGTATCGAACAGAGTTTTTGTATCAAGATGAAAAACCATCTATCACAAAACAACAAAAGCTATACGAACGATTAATTGAAAAGACAGATGGAAATCTGATTATTCGGACTCTTGATGTCGGTGGTGACAAGCAGTCAAAGGTTTTAGACTTACCAACAGAGGCCAATCCCTTTTTAGGTTTAAGAGGAATTCGCTATAGTTTATTCGAAAAAACATTGTTTTTAGAACAACTAGAAGCCCTTTATCTAGCAAGTGAAAAGGGACCATTAAAAATTATGTTTCCAATGGTTTCCTCATTGGATGAAGTGGGACAGATAATTACACACATTGACTTTGTTAAAGCAAAATTAAACAAGGATTTTAAGAACATGTCCCTTGGTTTAATGTTGGAAACGCCGATCTTAATCTATTACTTAAAGGATCTTAAAGAGCATTTTGATTTTATTTCATTAGGTACAAATGACCTTATCCAATATTTAACCGCCAGTGATAGAACAAATGAGAAGGTTAGTCATACATATCAAAGCTTTAGTCCTGGTGTTCTAAAAGTACTTGACCAAATTTACCAAACTGCTACTGCCTACGGCTTGGGGGTCGGCGTTTGTGGGCAAATTGCATCTACTCCGCTTGGTGCACTGATCTTAATTGGTTTGGGTTATCAGCATTTAAGTGTTTCATTAGGACAATACCATAATTTAAAATCATTGATTTCCAGTTTTAGCTTAGTTGATTTAACCCTTTACAGCAAAAAAGCAATGACCTTTAAAACAGAGGATCAGGTAATTGAATTTTATGAGACAATTATTAACGAAAATAAAAATCCCGCTAGCGCAAGCTAACAGGATTTTTTCATTAATTTCGCTTAAGTTTTTACTTCGCTCTTGCCTTTTTAAAGACTGTTTTAATTCTTGTAAAAAACTTCGTTTGCTCGTAGCTTAGGATTGCTACACGATATGCAGGCGCCACAAAAATCATTAACAACCAATCAAAACCAATTAAGATAATAACAGCAATCAACGCTTCTAGATGGGTAATAGTTCCCATCATAATTGCAACAGGAGCGACAATTGGTGTAAAGATAGGAATGAATGATGAAATCTTAATGACAGCGTCTGATCCAAACATTGAACCAAAGATCGAAATATAAAACCCTAATAATAAAATCATCATTAATGGCGTTTGAAATTGTTGATAATCTTCTTGGGTAACAGCCATTGAAGCGAATAGCGCCGCAATGATTAAATACATTAAAGTACCAAAAATAATAAATAAAAGCGTAAATAGTAAAACAATTGGCCAATTAGGAATTGCTTGACCTAAATAAGCTAATAATTGCTCATTTCCTGCCGCTTGATTGGCACCGAAAACTAAATTACCCAGTAAGGCTCCAATTACAGCAACACCAGCTACAATCAATGCCTGAATTAGGACAAACAAAATACTGGCGATAATCTTGGATAAGAAATGCGTTCTTGCCGGTACACTGGCGATAATTGTTTCAATTGCTTTCGTTGATTTTTCTTCAATAATATCAACACCAACAAATTGTGTTGCCATTGTAATTAAAATGAAGAGTGGTAAAATCAGTAGGGTTGACATGGAACCGACAATCTCTGATAAGCCATCATCTGCATTAGGATCAATTTCATACAGATAGCTTAAGGTAGGAAAAGATCCAACTTGATCTTCAATGATGATATATTGAAGACTATTGGTAATAAACGAGTTCAAGTAATCAAGTTTACTGTATAGGACTAAAATGGGTTCAGTATCGGTTCCGGTTAAATATATCAAGATATTATCATTATTGTTTTCCCAAAACTCATTCACAATTGTTTCATTAAATTGATTAATCATTTCAATTTGATAGACTTCTGTTTCTAAACCGACGTTTAGCTTCTGTGATAACTGATCAGCAATTGGACCATAACTTAATGCTTCATCAGTATATAATTTGACATTAACCGTTTCAACGACTGGATCACCAGAAGCAAACAAGTTAATAATGGCTGGAAGGTTAATAAAACCAATCAATAAAACCGCAATGACAATGTTAGCAATCAAAAATGATTTTCTGGCAATTCTTTTTAGCAGTCCGAATTTAATTAAAAAACGCAGTTTCTTCATTTTATTTTCGCCACCTTTGCAATAAAGATTTCACTTAAGGAAGGTTCCTCAACATCAAATTTACGAATGTTTTTGGCCTCTTTTATGACATCAAAAACGTCCTCAGCAACTTGATAAGATGCTATTTTAATCAAAAACTCATGTGCGTTTTTGATGACTTTTTCAACACCAGGAATGGCTTTGACTTTTTCAACATCAAAATCGCCTATAATACTAATGTTTTTCTTTTTGAAGTCTTTTTTTATCTTTTTAAGCGGGCCGGAAAGAACCGTTTGTCCTTTTTCTAAAACAATAATCTCTTCACAAAATGATTCAACATGATCCAATTGATGGGACGAGAAGACAACCATTGATCCTCTTTTTTGAAAATCGCGAATCACTTCAACAAACAATTCTGTATTAATTGGATCTAATCCGCTAAACGGTTCATCTAAAATTAACAGTTTAGGATTGTTAATAATCGAAGCGATAAATTGAATTTTTTGCTGGTTTCCTTTTGATAATTCTTTGATTTTCTTGTTTTTATACGCAGAAATGTCAAATCTTTCCAACCAATAGTCCAATCTTTCTATAATAATACTGGGCTCCATATCCTTCAATTGCCCAAAGTAAAGCATTAGCTCTTTAACCGTAATTTTTGTTAGTAGTGACCTTTCTTCAATCATATAGCCAATTTCATTGACGTGCTCATAGCCGATTTTTTCACCAAAATAAGAAACTTTTCCTTCGGTTGGCTCCAATAGACCCATGATCATACGAAAGGTTGTAGTCTTTCCGGCACCATTTGTTCCCAGCAACCCAAAAATGTCGCCAGGTTTAATTGTAAAACTCAAATTCTCAACAGCAACAAAATCTCCGTACATCATTTTTGCGTTTTTGACTTCTAACATATTAAATACCTTTACTTTCTTTAATTTCCTTTATCAGATCAATAAATTCAGCTAAACTTACAGTAACCTGTTCATTTTTTCCATATTGACGATAAGTTACACTATTGTCTTCTTTTTCCTTATCGCCTAGAACCAATTGATACGGTATTTTCAAAGTTTGTGCTTCTCTGATTTTATAACCAAGCTTTTCTTCGCGATAATCTTTTTCGATTCTAAAACCGGCGCCAATTAAGGTATTAGAAACATAATCGGCATATGCTTGATGATTTTTTAAGCTAACAGGAATTACTTTTAATTGTACTGGCGCTAACCACAATGGGAAGGCACCTTTATATTCTTCTGTCAAATACGCGACGAAACGTTCCATTGTTGAAACAATTCCCCGGTGAATAACAACGGGACGATAGTTGTTTTTCCCATCTTCACCAACGTATGTCAAATCAAATCGTTCCGGCAATAGAAAATCAAGCTGAATGGTTGAAAGCGTCTCTTCATGACCTAAAGCTGTCCTTACTTGAACATCGACTTTTGGTCCATAAAAGGCTGCTTCACCAATCGCTTCATAATAAGGAATTTTTAAATCATCCAGTGCTTCTTTTAACATCGGTTCAGCTTTCTCCCACATTTCATCGTTTGGGAAAAACTTCTCAACATCATTAGGGTCGCGTAAGCTTAAACGGAAACTGTATTTGGTAATTTTGAAGTCTTCATAAGCTGACACCAATAAAGCCATTGTTCGTTTGAATTCGTCTTTAATTTGATCAGGTCTTGCGAATATATGGGCATCATTTAAAGTCATTTCCCGTACTCTCTGCAACCCTGATAAAGCTCCACTCTTTTCATAGCGATGCATCATTCCCAATTCAGCAATCCGAATTGGAAGTTCACGATAGCTATGTAAATCATTTTTATAGATCAGCATATGGTGTGGACAATTCATTGGTCTCAAGACCAACTTTTCACCATCACCCATATCCATTGGCGGAAACATTGTATCTTGGTAATGATCCCAATGGCCTGAGGTTTTATATAGTTCAACGTTCGCCATGATTGGTGTATAAACATGTTGATAACCTAACGCTATTTCTTTATCGGTAATATATCGTTCAATAATTCTTCTTATGGTTGCACCCTTCGGTAACCAAAAAGGAAGACCGGCACCCGCATCTTTTGAAAGCATAAACAATTCTAATTCTTTTCCAATCTTTCGATGATCTCGTTGTTTTCTTTCTTCAAGTAAGTTCAAATGTTCCATTAGATCCTTTTCACTAAAAAAACTAGTTCCATAAATACGAGTCAATACATTTTTTTTCGCATCACCACGCCAATAAGCACCTGCAAGTGATAACAACTTAAAGTGTTTAATCTGCCTTGTGTTTAGAACATGACCGCCGCGACAAAGGTCGATAAAATCACCTTGTTGATAGACAGTAAGTCCAGCACTATGGTGTTCCTCGATTAATTCTAATTTATATTCATCATTTTTAAAAATGACTTTCGCTTCGTCATAGCTAACTTCTTTTCTTATTATATCATAACTTTCTTTAGCTAATCGATGCATTTCCTTTTCAATTATTTTCAGGTCTTCTTCATTTATTTTTTGACCTTTAAGATCAACATCATAGTAAAAGCCTTCATCAATTGCCGGACCAACACCAAAATTAACGTTAGGATATAATTTAGTAATCGCTTGCGCCATTAAATGGGCTGTACTGTGGTTTAGAATCCATAATGCCCTTGGATCACTATCGGTTACAATCTCAATTGTGCCATCAATCAATAACGGTCGATTCAATTCAATCAGTTCGCCTCGATAAACGGCACCAACCGCTTTTTTAGCCAAACTGAGGGAAATATCTTGTGCTATCGCATATGCAGTAATACCCTTGTCGTAATCCTTTTGATTACCATTTGGAAATGTTAAAATCATTTTTCTTCGCTCCTGTCTTCATAAAAAAATAACGCCCTTAGATAAACTAAGGACGACAATAATCGCGGTACCACCTTACTTCTGGACAAGTCCAGCACTTTAACTGTTCTTAACGGAACAACCCGAACTAGGATTAGTAGTCAACTCCAAGGTAGTCATTTGAATGTCCGTAGCTTTCACCATCCTACGTCGCTTTGTTTATTCAAACAGTGGCCTCTTCTTCGCGTTAATTGTATTATAACATGTTTTTAAAAAAACAAACATCTTTTATTCAGCTAATTGAACTGGCGTCATCAAGTCTTTTATTCGCGCCAAAAGACGAACCGCTTTGGAACGATTAATGTCATTTCGATCAATCATCATCGCATTTAACAGTTGTGTGTAATCAAAGTTAGAGCTAACAAAGACCGGCAATTGGGCCGAAAGACGATACTGTAAAACCGGAACGATAACTTCATCTCTAAACCACATTGAAATGTTTTCACCGCCAAAGTCATCCAACATTAGTACATCTGCCTGTTTCAGTCGATTGATTCTTTCTTCTAGATTGCCTTCATTCATGCCTTGCCTGATACTTCTAACTAAATCAGGCATATAGACAAATAAAACAGAAAAATCCTGTTCTGCTAACGCCTTAGCGATTGCTGATAGTAAATAACTTTTACCAGTTCGATACATACCATAAATATATAGACCTTTTGCGTAACGATCTTTTCGATATGTTTCTAAAAAATCTGTTGCTAACAAATGTGCTTTTTTGCGGCTTTCGTTATTAACATAAAAATCATCTAAGGACGCATCTTGAATATAGAGTTCACTGTCAAAAAATTTTAAATATTGTCTAATCCTTGCTTGTCGTATTTCTTTTAGTTTTTCCTGAGTAGGGCGATAAACAATTTCAATATACGGATCCGTTAGCAAGACAGGATAAAAACCTGTTTCTTGATGATCCTTATCGCGTTCTAAAAGATAACGATAAACCCTTACAACATCTAAATCAGAAATATTAAGATTTTTTGTCTCATGATCTGCTTTGATTGCTTTTTTCATGTCCTCTAAGGTTAACATTTAATCACTCCATTTTCGTTAATGTTTCAACATAACGATCCATCCAATCAGGTTCATTTTCCTTTTGCTTTTGCTTCTTAGATTGCTTTTCCCATTTGGATTCAAGTTTTCTTGAATATGATAATGCATCTTCGGTTGTGCGAATACCAGACTCCAACCAACTGTTTAAAACTTTTTCCATATAGGACAGGTTTGGTAAAATACCTTCTTTATGCTTTAAAGTAAACATTACCATTGCATTGATAATTCCCGGGGAGACATCGTTTCGTTCTAAAAGCGCTGATGCTGTTGCTAACGCAATCCCTGCGTGGCTTGGTACACCATACTTACTAACAATCGCTGCAGGTGTGACGGCATCTAAAACATGACTCTCAGAAAGATTTTTTTCTTGAATTGCTAAACTCTTGTTGTTTTTTTGATAATACAATCTCGCCTTTAGGTTTAACTGGCTAAACTGAACGTTCTGCTTATCCTTAGCTGCCTGTTCATATACTTCTGCCATTTCGGCAGGATTGAATTGATAAACAAACGATATTTTTGTTATCTGCTCTTTAAAGCGCTCGCTCAGTAATTGAATACTCTTTGAACGCTCTGGTACTAGCCCAACAAATTTTTCATAATCAAATGTATGATTGATCAAACTACCTTTGTTTTGCTGTCTTCCTTGCAGTGGATGATCAATTGTCAATAAATTTAGTTGCTTAACCTCATACATTTGGTCAAATGTTTTCGTTATATTTTTATACCCTTCACAACTAGGAACTTCAACTTTGAAAAAATGCGTTATCTGTTGAAAGTTTTTTTCGCCGATTTCACTTTGCAGATAACTACCAAAAACAGTATCAGTTAAGAATTGCTTCGCTGTCAGAGGTGATTTTAGCAAATAGATATAGTATTCTTCCTTTTCATATGCTTCAAGCAAATTTAAGGCCTCAAGCTTATTTCTTAATTTAAGAAATTCATTCTGTTTCAAATTTAGCAGATCAAAAAGAAGTTGATGAGTTAATCGTTCAACAACCGTTCGATTTAGCAATTGATAAAATGTCGTATAAAGTGCATGTGCATCTAGACCTAATAATGGTTGATAAAGCAATGCTAAAACTTTAAAGTCACCTGAGCTTAAATCACCTTGTATATGCAATTGGAAAGTATCACTATTCTTCACAATAAAAACTCCTCACAAAATGATCGATTTGTCGATATAATTTTTCAATTGTGTAGTTATTGTCAATCACAACATCCGCAAACTCTGTTTTTTCATCCAAAGGCATCTGTGCATTGATTCGCTTAAGCGCTTCTTCTTCAGTAAGATTATTTCGTTTCATTAAGCGCTCTATTTGGTAGTATTCGTTTGAATAAATAAGAATGACATAATCACATTTTTCATCATAACCAACTTCAAGCAATAACGGCATGTCAATTATGATTCTTTTTTCTTTTCGCTTTTTAGCTAAAATCTTATCAATTTTTTTAAACACGGTCGGATGAAACAATTCATTAACTTTTTTTCTTGCTTCTTCTGATTCAAAAATAAGTTTGCTTAAAATTGCTTTATCCTTCGGTCCTTCTAATTTAACGCCAAGTTCAGCACTTAACTTTCGTAGAAATTTTCGATTTTTCCACAGTCTATCGACTAATTTGTCCGAATCGATAATGAAAAAACCATGTTCCTTAAAACGTTCAACAGCCGTTGTTTTTCCGCTTGCGATACCTCCGGTTAAACCAAAGATTGTTCGCTCAGTTTTGACAGTTTTGACAGACATAAGTTCCTCTTCCTCCAACCTTGATCTTTTCGATGATGGTACCACACACTACACAAGGTTCGCCCTTTTTTAAATGTATTTTTAATTTGGTTTGAAAACGACCCGTAACACCTAAACTAGCTGTGTAGCTTCTTATTGTTGTCCCGCCCAGCTCAATTGCTTCATCAATCACTTTTTTGGCATTTATGACAATTCTTTTGGCATCGTCTTCAGTTAAATCCACTCCTTGAGCAAGGGGATGAATCTTACTTAGAAACAGCACTTCATCAACATAGATGTTTCCCAAACCAGCAATAACACTTTGATCTAACAAGGTTGTCTTAATTGGTTGTTTTTTCTGTTTAATCTTTTCAAAAAGATAGTTTGGCTCCAGTTCACTTGGCTCTGGTCCCAATCTAGTTCTTAAATATTCTTTTACTGCCTCTTTTGTTTCAAAGTATTCGATTGTACCAAATTTCCTGACATCGTGATATCTTAAGCTTTGATCGTGCAAATAAAAGATAACATGTTCATGTTTATCCAATCCTTCTTCGAATGGTTTAAGATAAAATTTGCCCTCCATCCGCAGATGGATTAAGATGAAGCCTTGATTGAGAACGAAAATCAAATACTTTCCGGCTCGATCAACTGCAATTATTGTCTTGTTTAAAATATTTTTTTTAAATTCAAGAAAATCATTTTTGATGATTGCTTGATAAGGACTTATTAAATCAACAATTATCTTGTTTTCAATTTGCTTATGCAATATTCGTCTTACCGTTTCAACTTCTGGTAATTCAGGCATCTTCATTCACCTACTTTAAGTCATACCATGTGATGCCAATATCACATGATGTCTTTAATCGTACTTTTAGTTTAAATACATTTTCCATCATTTCAGGGATGATCATTTGCATTTCAGTCAATTCATCATTTGGAACTTCTAGAATTAGTTCGTCATGAACCTGCAAGATCAATTTTGATTTTTTCTTATTTTTCTTTAAGTATTGATAAATATCGACCATTGCTTTTTTAATAATATCCGCCGCACTTCCTTGAATCGGTGCGTTTAGAGCTGTTCTTTCACCAAATGCTCTTTGGGTGAACACTGGTGATTTTAGTTCTGGGATATAACGTCTTCTTTTTAACATTGTTTCAACATAGGTATTCTCTTTGGCAAATTTAACGATTTGTTCCATATAT
>JBAYPP010000006.1:0-21944 GCA_041677585.1 Acholeplasmataceae bacterium | reverse complement strand
TTGTACAAAATTAAAGAAATGCCTTTTCACACCCGGCCAAGAGAAAGAATGATAGATCAAGGGGCAACCGCCTTGAAGACAGAAGAGTTAATCGCAATACTACTAAGAACGGGGACAAAAGAGTATTCCGTTTTGAATCTTGCAAAGTCCCTCTTGTATCACTTAGAGCATTTTGAGAATTTAAAAAGACTTACGATTGAAGAACTATGCTTAGTCAAAGGAATCAAAAAAGCAAAGGCAGCAACAATTTTAGCAGCAATCGAATTAGGAAAAAGAATTCACGAATACAGTCGAGAAGAAAAGACTAGAATACTAAAAGCGAAGGACATTTATGAATATTTGAAAACAGATCTGATGGATTTAGAACAGGAACATTTTATGTGTATATATTTAAATACGAAAAGCGAAGTCATCAAAAAGGAAACGGTTTTCATTGGCACATTGAATCAAACATTAATCCATCCGAGAGAGATTTTCAAACACGCAGTAAGACTTAATGCCTCAGCAATTATCCTGGCTCATAATCATCCGACTGGAGATGCATTGCCAAGTAAGGCTGATTTTATTGTTACTGAACAGATAAAAAAAGCGAGTGAATTAATGGGAATTGATATTATTGATCACGTCATTATCGGCTACAACCAGTATTATTCAATAAAAACAGCACAATTGTGTCATCTTAAATAAAGATGAATATGCTATAATAACCTAAAGGATGTGATTGCATGAAAAAGGATTCCACTAAATTATTTTGGTATTTGATAGCGATCGGGTTATTTATTATTTTCGCTCTAATGCTAACAAGCAGTATTTTAAATGTTGGTGATCGTTTAACCAAAATTCACCCCTATGTTGAATATGGTTTTTATGGACTTGTCTTTTTATTGGTCTATTTTTTGATTTTAAGACCGCTACAAATTATTTTGTTTTCACCAGCCTTTTCGGTTGAAACAACATTAAACAAGAAACCAAGAAAAAACTTTCCTCTTTATAAGAAGGTTGCTAAACGTTTAATATCACAAGAGGATTTTTCTGATGAGCAAAAACAAAAACTAAAAGATAGCATGAAAAATCCAGATGAACTACAGGCAAGTCTGGAACATGCATTCAATCATCACGTTAAGAAGAAGATTAATAAGATAATTCGAAAACACGCAAAAACGGTAATGATCTCAACTGCGATTTCCCAAAACGGAAGACTTGATTTCATTACGGTATTCGTCGTTAACTTAAATATGATTAAAGAGCTTGTTGTTACATGTGGCTTTAGGCCTTCAATGAAAAACTTGTCAAAATTAACCGTTAATGTGTTTACAACCGCTTTAATTGCGGAAGGATTAGAAAGTATTAACATCAATGATGTATTGCCACAATCAACGATGAACGCACTTGCTGATGTACCATTGATCAGACCAATTCTTTCCTCAATAATGCAAGGCATATCAAATGCATTATTGACTTTAAGAATCGGAATTGTAACGCGTAAATTCTTGTTTAGTGATGCTAAAGAAATTACAAAATCAGAAATTAGACGCGGTGCACTTCTAGAAGCAGCCAAAATGTTACCGGTTGTTGTCGCAGAGGGCTTGGCAATGTTTCCGCAAAAAATCTTTAAGCTATTCAAGAAAAAGCCAGCAACTGATGAAAACGATACTACTCAATCATGAAAATTCACAAAAAATAGTTTTTTGATTGATAAATTATGTAAAATTGTGTAAACTATAATAAATATGTGGGAAGCCACGGGAAAAAGGAGACTAAGAATGAAAAGAATTCTATCTATTTTCGTTTTACTGGCAACTTTAGTTGTTTTAGTTGCATGCGTTAAACCGCATGAAGGTGAAAAAATCGTATTAATTACTGACAAAGGTGATATTACGGATAAATCATTTAACGAGGGATCGTTTAAGGGCGTTGAGAATTTTGCAAAAAGAGAAAATATTGCTTATGACTATCTAAAGCCAGCTGACTCAACAGATGAAGATTATATCGCTGCTATTAACCAAGCAATTGGCGATGGAGCTACAGTTATTGTAACACCAGGATACTTGTTTGAAGGTCCAATCAACATCGTTCAAAAACAGTTTCCAAATGTCAAATTTATTTTACTAGATGGTTCTCCAGCCAATGCCGCAAATGGAACACTTGAATCAAACGTTTATTCTGTCTTCTATGCGGAAGAACAATCAGGATTCTTAGCTGGATATGCAGCTGTTAAAGATGGATTCCGTAAACTTGGATTCATGGGTGGTATGGCAGTTCCTGCAGTTCAAAGATTTGGTCATGGCTTCGTTCAAGGTGCTGCACACGCTGCTGATGAGCTAGGACTTGATGCTGATGCTATTACAATTGACTATTTATACACAGGCGACTTCGCAGCTACTCCTGAAGTACAAGCAGCGGCTGCTACAATGTTTGCTGGTGGTGTAGAAGTTATCTTTGCATGTGGTGGAGCAGTTGGACAATCAGTTATGGCTGCTGCAGCTTCAGCTGGAAAACATGTAATTGGTGTTGATGTTGACCAAAGTTTTGACTCTCCAACCGTTATTACTTCAGCTACTAAGCAATTAGCGAAATCAGTTGAACAAGCACTTGACGCTATTTTCAATACACACGATTGGGAAGATGAGTTCGGTGGAGAATCAGTTGTTCTTGGTGCTAAAGAAGAAGGTATTGGTTTACCGATGGAAAACTCAAAATTCGATAACTTTACTCAAGCTGATTATAATGAAATTTTTGCTAAACTAGTTGCAGGAACAGTTACTGTAAGCAATCAAATTGGCGAATTCGGCGATGATGGTAATGCTTCTAAGCAATTTGAAACTGAGCATGTTAAAGTAAACGTTATTCCATTTGGTGGATAATAATAAAAAAGACCATAGGGGATTAGGAAAATATTTCCTAGCCCCTTTTTTTTAAAATGAGGTGAGATTTTGGCTAACATCATTGAAATGCGTAATATTACAAAAGCATTCCCTGGTATTGTCGCAAACGACAATGTAACATTTGAACTCAAAAAGGGTGAAATTCATGCGTTATTAGGTGAAAATGGCGCTGGAAAATCAACTTTGATGAGTATCTTATTTGGAATGTACAAACAAGATTCAGGGACTATTTTGAAAAACGGCGAAGTAATCGATATCAATAGTCCAAATGATGCGAATGATTATGGAATCGGCATGGTTCATCAACATTTTAAGCTTGTTGAGGTTTTTTCAGTCTTGGACAATGTTATTCTAGGCATTGAAGAAACCAAAAAGGGGATTATAGACCGCAGACAGGCAGAGCAGGAAATTTTGAAACTTTGTGATAAATACTCACTGCAAGTTGATCCAAAAGCCATAATCGAGGATATTACCGTTGGTATGCAACAAAGAACAGAAATTTTAAAAATGCTTATTCGAAAGAATGAGGTCTTAATCTTTGACGAACCAACAGCGGTGTTAACACCACAGGAAATCGATCAATTGATGATTACGATGAAGAACTTAGCCAAAGAAGGACGTTCAATTATCTTTATTACGCATAAATTGGATGAAATTATGGATGTCTGTGATCGAGTAACAATTTTAAGAAGAGGCAAGTTAATTGATACAGTGGATGTTAAATCAACGTCAAAGGAAAAGTTGTCAAGAATGATGGTCGGTCGTGATATTGACTTAGTAATTGATAAAAAAGAGATAAAGCTTGGTGAGACGGCATTACTCGTCAAAGATTTAACCGTTATTAATGAGATTTCAAAGAAGCATTCTGTCAATAATGTCTCTTTTAAAGTAAATAAAGGTGAAATTGTTTGTATTGCCGGTATTGATGGAAATGGTCAGTCTGAATTGGCATATGCTATTTCAGGATTGATCAGACCTGCAAAAGGATCTGTTTATTTAAACTATGTTGATGTAACAAGGAAAGGCATTCGTTTTCGAAATGATCACGGTTTGAGTCATATACCTGAAGACAGACATAAATACGGACTGATCTTACAAGAAAATCTTGCCAATAACTTAGTGCTGAAAAAATACCATTTACAACCATTTCATAAACGAGGGTTCATTCAAAATGAGGCAATTAATGAATTGGGTGAAAAATTGATCAATAAATTTGACATTAGAAGTGGTAGAGGCGTTAAGACGATTGTTGGCTCAATGAGTGGAGGAAACCAGCAGAAGACCATTATTGCTCGCGAAATTGATAAAGACAATGAAGTAATCTTAGCCGTTCAAATGGTTCGGGGTTTGGATGTTGGAGCGGTTGAATTTTCCCATAAGCAATTGATTGAACAAAGAAATAAAGGTCATGCTATCTTATTGGTTTCACTTGATTTAGATGAAGTATACTCAGTAAGTGATCGTGTTCTTGTAATGTATAAAGGTGAAATCGTTAAAGATAGTCTAACAAAAGATATCTCAATTGAAGAAATCGGCTACTATATGGCTGGAATCAAAAAGGATAATGTTAAACCGGCTGATTTCACGAAAGAAGAATGGGAAAAAGTAGAATTGTTAAAGACTGGAGGAACGAGAGATGACAAGCAATAACAAAAGTTATTCTTTTAGAGAAAAACTAAAAGCATTCAGTCAAACTGATCGTTTTAAAATGATCGCTAGTTCATTAATCGCTATTTTCCTAGGGATTCTAATTGGTTTTATTGTAATTTTGATTAATAATCCGAGTGTGGCATTTAGCGGCTTTGGTCGCTTGTTAATGGGACCGTTGAATAATCCTAATGGAGCTTGGATTGGAATAGGTCAACTAATGTATCGCTCAACACCACTGATTTTTACAGGTCTGGCAGTAGCGGTTGCATTTAAGACAGGTGTCTTTAACATCGGTGCTTCTGGTCAATACATGATCGGATTATTTGTTGCTTCAATTATCGGTGTTTTAGGCGATGGTTTAGGTTTTATGCAATGGCCAGTAGCGTTATTAGGAGGAGCATTAGCAGGAGCATTCTGGGGTGCGATTCCGGGCTTGTTTAAGGCGTTTTATAATGTTAATATTGTTATTTCCGGTATTATGTTTAACTATATTGCAGTTTACTTCATCAATGGTATTCTGGGTACAGTTCTACGGCGACAAATGGTTGACAGTAACAATAACAGAACGATCAAAGTTGATCAGGCAGCACGTACTCCATATGCATTTTTTGATAAGATTTTTCCTAATTCCGGTGCTGATTTTGGCTTTATCTTAGCTGTTATTGCTGTTATTGTAGTTTTCATTATTATGAATAAAACCGTTTTTGGTCGCGAACTAAGAAGTGTAGGCTTAAATAAGGATGCTGCCAAATATGCAGGTGTTAATGAAAAGAAAGCAATCATTACATCGATGGCTATTTCAGGTTCGTTGGCCGGCATGGGTGGAGCATTATTCATTTTAGCTCCAACTGTCTTTAACTTAGGTAATGCATATGCTTTAGAAAACGTTGTTTTGACTGCAGGATTTGATGGGATTCCGATTGCTTTGTTAGGTCACAGCAATCCAATTGGTGTCTTATTCTCTACTTTATTTATTACTTATATAAAAATATCAAACGTTGGCTTGCAATCAATTGGTATTGCCAGTGAGACTGTTGACTTGATTGTTGCGATTATTCTTTACTTTAGTGCATTCTCATTGATTATTAGTCAGTATTTAGCCAATTTCCTAAAGAATAGACGCAAAAGGAAAAAGGAGCTACAAATTGATGGTACGGAGGTAGGCGTATGAGTTTAGAGTTTATCATTGCCCAATCTTTGATTTTTATCATGCCGTTACTGATTGTTGCATTGGCAGGTTTATACTCCGAAAAGAGCGGAACTGTAAACATTGGGCTTGAGGGTATGATGGTTATGGGTGCATTTGCAGGTGTACTGTTTATTAACCGCATGCAGGGAGCAGGTCGTTTTGCAAATACCCCACAGTTGTTACTCATCTTTGGTTTGCTTGTTGCTGCAGCAGTAGGATTATTATTGTCAATCTTGCTGGCATTTCTAGCAATCAAAATGAAAGCTGACCAAACGATTGGTGGTACTGCAATCAATTTGCTTGCTGTTGCTTTAGTAATTTTCTTGTCAAAAGCATTAGTCGGTGATACTAGAGTTCCTTTTACACCCGTGTTTGAATTTAAAAGTAGCTTTTTGTCAGGTATACCGTTTCTAAATTACATCCTTTTTGACAAGGCATATTTGACAACATACATTGTGTTTGCCATTTTGTTATTAACGGTCTTTATTTTCAGAAGTACAAAGTTTGGCTTGCGTTTATCTGCATGTGGTGAGCATCCCCAAGCTGCACAATCTGCCGGCATTAATGTAATTCGTTACCGTTGGATTGGGGTCCTAATTTCCGGATTTTTAGCGGGTATGGGTGGCTTGATTTATGTCATTCCTTCTTCGGCAAGTTTTGACGGTACTGTTTCAGGATATGGCTTCTTGGCTTTGGGGGTTTTAATCTTCGGTCAATGGAAGCCAGTCAAAATCCTATGGGCTGCCATTTTCTTTGGTTTCTTTAAAACACTGTCGGTTATTTTCTTTGGAATTAGTTTTATTGCATCTTTGACAAACATGTTCCCTAATTTTCCGTTTGCGATGATCTTTAGAATGTTACCATTTTTAGCTACCATGGTCGTTCTGGCAATTACTTCCAAGAAATCAAGAGCGCCAAAGGCTGCCGGTATTCCTTTTGATCCGTTATCTACATAGTAAAGACAGTAAATCTAATTGAGAATTATATCAAAATACGAAGATGCTATTAGTCAAAAAAAGCTATTAGCATCTTTTTTTGCTTATTCTCATTAATACGGACATAAACACAATAAAAATGAATAAAGTGATCAATTTCATTTGACTTTTGAATGTATCTACGATACAATAACAATGTTGTACCACATAGAAAAGGTTAAAAACGATATTTTATCTACCTTCATAGTGTGTCTTCAAACCAATAAGGAGGTGTAACAACATGTATGCAATTATTCAAACTGGTGGAAAACAAGTTAGAGCTGCAGTAGGGCAAGAAATCTATATTGAAAAAGTAGAAGCAGAAGCAGGATCACAATTTGAATTCACTGATGTCTTGATGATTGGCGGAGAAAAACCGATTATCGGTACTCCACTTGTAAAAAACGCAAAAGTTGTTGCTGAGGTAATTAAACACGGTAGAGGTAAGAAAATCATTGTGTTCAAATATAACCGCAGAAAGAACTATCGTCGTAAACAAGGGCATCGTCAAGCGTATACAAAATTGTTGATCAAAGAAATAATTGTATGATATGATTAAGTATTATACAAACGAAACTGATCAAACAATCAAGCAAATGATTGTTGAGGGTCATGCAAATTTTGATCAATCCGGCAAAGACATAGTTTGTGCAGCGGTATCATCTGCAATTATCCTAACTGTCAATGCATTTAAGCACTTAGAAGTCGATCAGAACGTCGTCTTTGAAGTGAAAGAAGGCTACTTTAGGTTAGATGTTATCAATAATGACAAAATTGTTGATGGATTATTAAACAACTTAAAATTCGCCTTTAATGACTTAGAAAAACAATATCCTAAATATCTTAAAAAGCAAAAGGAGGGATAACATGTTAAAATTTAACTTACAGTTATTCGCATCTAAAAAAGGAACAGGTTCTTCTCGTAACGGACGCGATTCAGCATCAAAACGTTTAGGCTCAAAACTTTCAGATGGACAATATGCAACTGCAGGATCTATTATTTACCGTCAAAGAGGTACAAAAATACATCCAGGCAATAATGTTGGCCGTGGTGGAGACGATACGTTGTTCGCGAAAATTTCGGGCATCGTAAAATATGAGCGCTTAGGGCGCGATCGCAAGCAAGTATCAGTTTACGAAGGATAACCTAGTTATCCTTTTTTTATAGAAAGAAGTGAACATATAATGTTTATTGATGAAATTAAAGTAAAAGTATACGGTGGAAGAGGAGGCCATGGAATGGCTTCTTACCGTCGTGAAAAATATGTTGAATTTGGCGGTCCGTGGGGCGGCAATGGCGGCGATGGCGGATCAGTTGTATTCGTTGGTGACGAAGGTATGACAACTTTACTTAAACTGCGATACCAAAGACATATTAAAGCTGACAACGGGGTTAACGGAATGTCAAAGGGGATGCATGGGAAGAATGCGGAAAATAGATATATAAAAGTTCCCTTAGGTACGATTGTCTATGATGAGCATAAACAAGTTAAAATTGGTGAAGTCTTACAGCATAATCAAGAACTGATTGTTGCTAAAGGCGGAAAAGGTGGACGTGGAAACATCGCCCTTTCTACGGCTAAGAATCCTGCACCAGGCTTTGCTGAAAACGGCGATTTTGGTGAAGTCTTAACTGTTCATTTAGAATTAAATATGTTAGCAGATGTCGGTATTATTGGATATCCGAGTGTTGGAAAATCAACTTTTATTTCGGTTGTTTCAAATGCTAGACCAAAAATAGCGGAGTATCCATTTACAACTTTGAGTCCTAATTTAGGAATGGTTTTAGTTGGCGATGACAGTTTCGTTTTAGCCGACTTACCTGGGCTAATTGAGAACGCTCACCAGGGTGAAGGATTAGGAATTCAATTTTTAAAACACATTGAACGCTGTCGATTGTATTTGCATGTTTTAGATCTAAGCAGAGAAAATCCTTTATTGGATTTTGAAAAAATTAATTATGAGCTAAAAATGTATGATAAAAAACTGCTTGATCGTCCACAAATAGTCGTGTTAAACAAAGTTGATGTTTTCAATGATGAAAATAGACTGAATAAAATCAAGGAAAAATTAACTAATTATAATGTGCATGTAATCTCAGCAATAAACCGTCAAGGTGTTGATGCTTTAATCTATGAGATTAATGAGACACTAAAGAAAACACCAAAGATTGATCCAGAAGAAGAATCAATCAAGGTTTACCGATTGGAAACAGAGGAACCACCGTTCACAATTACTAAAGAAGATGATGTGTTTGTGATTAAAGGTGAAAAGGTAGAACTTATTTTTCAAAGAACAGACTTTACCAAGGATGAGGCTGTTAAACGCTTTGCAAGGCAAATGCGAGGCATTGGCGTTGATGATGAATTAAGAAAAATGGGTGCCAAACATAAAGATCGAGTCCAAATCCTAGATTTTGAATTTGAATTTCTGGATCAATAAGAAAATAGAAGAACAAGCTCAGCTGTTCTTCTATTTTAATCTTAACATCCTTAATTTGAAACGATGATGTTTCTTTAAAAGCGAAATTTCTTTTCTAGTAATCTTTCTTTGATCTTTATGGGCTTTTCTTTCAAACTGTTTCGTATACTTTAGGATGTTTCTAAACTCACTTTCACGTTTACTTACTGTTTCTCGCGCGATTGACTGATACTCACGATATTTTTTCTGATCAGCAGCAATCGCTTTTTTAATTGCTTTTTCATCCATTAAGTCTTTGTGTCTTGCTTGAGCAATAATTTTGTTTTGAAGATTTTGCGTACGTTGTAGGATGGCATGGTTCTTCAATTGCAAAGACTCTTCATTTGCAATCTTTTGTTTATTCTTTTCATCATTTTTTAAACTTTCAGTCTTGATTGCTTTTGCAGATCTTAAATCAAGTTCGTTAAGTGTTCGCTGTTCTTCGTATGGAAGTTGATGCTCATAATCCTTTAAATTATTATTAATGGTTTCTAAAGCGGTTTTAAGCTTTTGTGATAGAAAGACCAATTCTTGTTCATAACCTTGGATGTTGGCCTGTATTTGACGAATATGTTTATGATATGATGTGCTATCAATCTTACTTTGGTTATTGTGATGTGTAGCGTTATGTGAAGTTTTTGATCTATTGTCAGCTTTTAAGGCAGCTACTTTGCTTAATAATCCCTGCTTTTTTGTTTGGTAGGTTGTATCTAAATTTCTTAGTAGCAACATTGATGACTTTTTAAATCGTGCTGAAAGATCAAAATATTGTTTTGAACCATCTTTATAAAACGAAAGAAGTCCTCTTAATAATTGCTGCTGGAATGAGACAGCTTGTATTTTGGCAGTACTGATCTCTGATCTGATAAGGTTGGTTGCCTTCTCAAGTTGGTTATCAGTTACATAAATTGTTTCATTCATTGTATTGTAGTAATGCTTAATATTTTGAGAAAAACGCAATAAAGTTTGCTCCATGCTCGCATAAATTGTTTTATGTTTATTAGCATATTTTTCATAATGATAAGCATCAGCACCCTTTTGTTGTTCAATCAAGGAAGTTTGCTTAACTCTATTCTTTTCTAATCGTCTAATTTCCTTCGCAAATGGAATGAGTTTTCTTTCAGCACTAAAGATGCTGCGATCAATCTCTCTTAACGACTTCTTAAGTGTTTTAATCTCTTCCTGGAGAATTAATCGTTTTTGGTTTTGTTGCTGAGCAGATAATTCGTCATTTCCATCTGTATTCTCAAGTCTGATCATTGCTTTTTGAATGTCTGTCTGAAGGTCAATACTTGTTTGGCTCAAGCGACTAATCTCATCATGAAATACTTGTGATTTCTTTTGGATCTCATCATTTTGTTGTTCAATGAACACTTCCAAATCACTTAGACTGGCTTCATAGCTCTCCTGAATTGATTTTGAAATCTTTTGCTCAAAATATTTTGCGTTAGCTTCTTTAAAATGATCAAGCTGTTGTAAAAGAAGAACTTTGACATGCGTAAACAATTCAATTAGATAACCTAGATATTGCTTAAAGACATCAGGCCTAGCTGGTATCTGGTATAGAGCTTTTGTTAAATGAGCAAATTTCTCCTGAAACTTTAAATAAATCATGTAGTTTTGAATCAAAAGTTCAGATAACTGTTGGCTGTAGTCAATTTCATTGCGAAAAACACGCAGATTACGCATGACGTTCTCTTGATTTGCTAATTGGTAAGCCTTTACCGATGCTTCACTAATCAACGCTTTTCTTTTTTCATTTTCAAACTGAAAATCATATTGTAAATTCTTGGTTAAGTATTCAAGTTCCAATTCCAATTGATTACGTTTAAACTCTAAAATATTCCGTTCATTATTATGTTTTTCAGATAAAATGCTGGTATTTTTCTTTAAAACCGCTTGATTTAACGCGATTTTAGTCTGGCATTCGTCCAATTTTGAGTCACGAATTGATTTTGAGTACTCAATCTCAAGCTGCGTAAGCATCGTTATTGCCGTTGACTTCAGACGATAAACTGCATCATTTTTTTCATTTTCAAACTGATTCGTTAAACCCTTAATAACAAAATCGTGCTCAAGAGCATTCATTTCATGTTCAAGTTTTATTTTTTCTAAATATGCATCATTGGAAAGTAAAGATAACTCCCGGTCTTGAATAATCGAACTTAGGTTCAATTGTGTTTCAAGTTTTCGTAGATCGATGTTTCTTTGTGTCGCAATCAACTCTTTTTTTAAGTCAAAATAAGCTTTTTCAATTTGAATTTTTTGATCATAAATGCTAGTGTTGTAGTTAAAATTAGCTTCAATTCTAGCATTGTTTTGTTTTTTATCAAATTCATACAGCTGTTTGTTTAAACGCCATTCATTAAGGTCATAAATATGTTTTTGTTCTGCTAAATAAAATTTTTGCTGCTGTTCACGTTGTTTTTTTAAGATGTCAAGATTCGTTCTGATGATCTGTTTATTAAGTTCAGTGTCGAGCGAAGCGGTACGACGATTAATAATCCGATTGACTTGATCACGCGATAGTGATTCAAAATTTGGTATTTCATCGCGAACTTTCCTTAACAAATTCTGTTTTTCATAAATAATACTTTCTTTGTATGCAGTTAGTTTGCTGTTTAACAACGTAACAGCATCATTGCCTTCGGCAATAATCTTTGCCATTTTGTCTTCAAACTCAATTTTCTGACGATCGAACAACTCGTTTAACGATCTTAATCTATCTTGATAGTTTTCAAGTGATTTAGCAAGTGTTGCCTGATACTCATTTTTAAGTTTTTCCTTTTGATCGTAAAAAGGTTTCAATTGCTTTTCATATTGTGTTTTTATGTCTTCATAGACGGTTTGATGGCTCTTTTTTAAATCATCAATCTTTTTGTTTAGTTGAGCACTTAAGATGTTGAAGTTTTTCTTGATATCGACGTAAACGTCGTCATTCATTTTTGTCACTTCAACTAACTCTTTTTGTTTAACAAGTAAAGATTCATCTAATTTCTGCCGTTCTAGTTCGTATGCAGATTGAAGTTTTACCTGTTGTTCTAAATGAATTTGTTTTGCTTGTTCCAGTTTTTCTTTTTGCTTTTTCTCGATCGCTTTTGTTTCATTTTGATAAGTTTTTTTTGATTGAGCAATTTCTTTTTCGATATTGGCTATTTCGCGTTTTGAAGCCAAATTTAACTTTTCCATTTCCTTTTTGAAATTTTCATCAAGTGTTGCTTCTTGCTTCTCAATGCCTTCAATTGCAGTTCTATATTTTGCGTTTGCAGTAGAAATGGCATTTGATTTGGAAAGCTTTGCTTTATTGATCTCTGATTTGTTTTTTTCTAATGTTATCAATGTAGCTTTTTGATTTTTATCTGTAAATGTACTATAAGTACGATGAAAATTAGCGTTATTTAAAATATAATCGTTATAATATTTCCTTTCTTGCTGTTGTGTGGTTTCTTCCATTGTTTCAATATAAGCAAAAAAGGTTGCCAAATCATCGGCAAAAAAAGAATGTGCTTCGTTAGTTTCCAAGAGATTTTTAAATTGTGATTTCAGTTCATTCAGCTTTTTAATACTACCACATCCTAAAAACATTATAGCATAATTAGTGATAAATGATAGCGAAAGCAAGATAAAAATGGTATAATAAATGGTGAATATTTCATAAGCAGGTGATAAAGTGTACGGCTATATTCAAGGTAAAATAAAAAGTATAAAACCAAGTTACATAATATTAGAAAACAATGGAATTGGCTATCAGATAATTGCACCAAATCCTTATGTTTATCATTATGATGAAGAAGTAACAGTTCAAACATATTTACACGTCAGAGAAGATGTTCACGCCCTATATGGATTTAGAACTGCTGAAAGCAAAGATTTGTTTTTAAGATTACTAGGAGTCTCTGGTATTGGCCCAAAGAGTGCATTGAGTTTATTAGCAACTGATGCGATTTCAGACATTATCGTAGCAATTGAGGAGGGCAATGTTAAATTTCTAACAAGATTTCCAGGGATTGGAGTTAAGAGTGCACAACAGATTATTTTGGATTTAAAAGGGAAATTAGTTGATGCCGATGATGAGTTAGTTCCAACAATGCAGAACGATGTGGCTGATGCACTTGGTGCACTAGGTTACTCAAAAACAGAAATTAAAAAGGTTATGAAGAAAATAAAACCTGATCAACCAGTTGAATTAATGATTAAAGAAGCACTTCAATATTTGCTAAAGTAGGTTTTTATGGATAAAGAAAGAATAATAACAGCAATGTCAATTAAAGAGGATGAAGAACAATCGCTTCGTCCACAAACGTTAAGTCAATATATCGGTCAGGATGATATTAAGGAAATGCTTTCGGTGTATATTCAGGCGGCCCTTAAGCGTGAAGAAGCATTAGACCATATTTTGCTTTATGGACCTCCTGGTTTAGGTAAAACGACTTTAGCACAAATTATTGCTAACGAACTTGGTGTCCAAATGCGAGTGACAAGTGGACCCGCAATTGAAAGAAGCGGTGATTTAGCCGCTGTTTTAAGTTCCCTTTCGCCAGGTGATGTTCTATTCATTGATGAAATTCATCGCTTGCCTCGCTTTGTTGAAGAAGTACTTTATGCAGCAATGGAAGATTATGTTTTGGATATTGTTATTGGTAAAGATCAGGAATCACGTTCAATCAGAATAAATTTGCCCCCCTTTACACTTATTGGTGCAACGACTAGATTTGGTGACTTATCGGCACCATTAAGAGAACGCTTTGGCGTGGTAATGCGTCTAAACTACTATGACTTAGTTGATTTGCAGCAAATCGTAAGAAGAACAGCACGCGTTTATGAAAACGAAATTGAAGAGCACGCTGTTGATGCTTTAGCTAAAAGAAGTCGAGGAACACCGCGAATTGCAAACCGACTTTTTCGACGTGTACGTGATTTTGCGGAAATTATTGGCGATGGGGTAATCACATATGAAGTAACTAAATTAGCCTTAGGTAAATTAGGCATTGATAAAAACGGATTGGACTCAACTGACTATCGTTATTTAAAATCGATTATTGAAACTTTTGGTGGTGGACCAGTTGGTCTAGAAACAATCGCAGCAACAATCAGTGAAGAAGTAACGACGGTAGAAGATGTTTATGAACCATATTTACTGCAAGAAGGATATATTAAGCGAACACCTAGAGGAAGAGTAGCAACCGAAAAGGCATATGAAACCTTAGGCATTAAGTATTACAAAGGATTATTGGATGTATGAAGATAAAACAGTTTGATTTTAACTTACCAAAGGAGTTGATTGCTCAGCATCCAAGTTATAAGCGTGATCACTCAAAGCTGCTCGTTGCTAATTATCAGGATAAGAGTTATGCTCATAAAAACTTTTTTGAGATCATCGATTATTTAAGTGAAAATGATGTATTAGTTGTTAATGAAACGAAAGTTCTCCCTGCACGCTTGATTGGAATCAAGGCGGAGACAGATGCCGTAGTTGAAGTTTTGTTATTAAAGTCAACTGAAAAAGACATTTGGCATTCCTTAACAAAACCTGCTAAACGTGTTAAAATAGGAACGATAGTTCAGTTTGGCGATCAGCTGAAAATGATTTGCACGAAAGTTCTTGATGAGGGTATAAGAGTCTTTAAACTGGTTTATGAAGGTGTTTTTCTTGAAGTTTTGCAAAAACTTGGTACTATGCCTTTGCCACCGTATATAACGGAAAAACTTGCTAATCCAGAGCGTTATCAAACCGTTTATGCCAAAGAACTAGGCAGCGCTGCTGCACCAACGGCAGGATTGCATTTTACGCCTACCTTGCTTAAAAAGATTAAAGCAAAAGGGGTGCATGTAATTCCAATTGTCTTACATATTGGTTTGGGTACTTTTAAACCAGTTTCTGAAGATAATGTTTTATTGCATAAAATGCACGAAGAGGTCTATACAATCACACCTAAATCTGCCAACTTGTTGAATCAAGCTGTGAAAGACCAAAAAAGGATCATTTGTGTTGGCACAACTTCTCTTAGAGCACTTGAAAGCAATTATAAAGAACAGTTTTATCCAGGTACGTTTAGTACAGATATCTTTATATATCCAGGTTATCAGTTTAAGGTTGTTAAAAACTTGATTACAAACTTTCATTTACCAAAATCAACACTGGTGATGCTTGTATCAGCCTTAACATCGGTTGATTTTATTCAAAAGGCATATCACGAAGCTATTATCAATAAATATCGCTTTTTCTCCTTTGGAGATAGCATGTTTATTTCATCATAAGAAAAGAGGAATTAGATGGAAAGACTATTTATAATGATTGCTATCATTGGTGTAATAATTGCGATTATACTTGCTATAATTATACTATTGTTAACAAAACGGAAAGATAATATTGAAGATACTGAATTCCAAGGGTCGTTTGAAAAAATACTTGACGCGTTAGGTGGAATTGCTAATATCATTTTTGCTATTAACGAACATCAAAGAGTAACAGTTACATTGGTTAATCCAAAGTTAATAATGCAGGAAGAATTAAAGGCATTGAATCTGTCAGCTTTTATTATCAATAAAGACATCAAATTATTGTTTAAAACCCATGCACGCGCATTTGTTTTATATATCAAAGAGAAAAAAGGAGATACGTTATGAAAAAAACGTTTTTAATAACTTCAGAATACGGTATTCATGCTAGACCAGCAACAAGACTAGTGAATCTTGCGGCATCATTTGCTTGTGATGTTGATTTAAGTGCACTAGGTCGTACAATTAATCTAAAATCAATTATGGGTTTAATGTCACTAGGCATTTATAAAGGTGAAATAGTAACAATTAAAACCGATGGTGAAGATCAAGAGGAAGCAATTGCTGCAATCGCTGTCTTTATGAAAAAGGAAGCAATCGGCGAAGAAGTTCAAGCATAAGAGGTATTATTTTTGAGACAAAGAAAAATAAAGAATGCAGCACCTACACTATTACAACAAGCAGGTGTCATTATTGAACCAGTAAGATTAGAATTGCCAGATCAACCAATTGTTTTAGAGATTGGTAGCGGCAAAGGTGATTTTATCATCCAAATGGCAAGGGATTATCCAGACAAGTCATTTTATGCACTTGAAATTAATGCTAATGTTTTATATCGAATTTTACAAAAAAAGGAAGCAGAAAAGCTTAATAATTTAACGATTATTCTAGGTGATGCCAATGATTTATTAACTTATTTTGCTGAACATTCAATCGCTGAAATTTATCTAAACTTTTCTGATCCATGGCCGAAAAAAAGACATCATAAAAGACGACTTACGTATAAATCTTTTTTAGAGTTATATAAAAGGATTTTAAAAGGGAATGGATTTATTCAGTTTCGAACGGATCATTTGGATTTATTTGCAGCAAGCATTGAATCATTTGACTTGCAGCCACACTTTATTCTTATAGAAGTCAATTATGATTTACCACTTGGTAAATATGTAACTGAATACGAGCAAAAAAAGCGGCCATCTGGTCCGATATATCAATTGAGAGCGAAGGTAGAAAGTGATGATTCCTAAAGTTTATCGAGATTTATTTGATTTACCTGGTATTAGTGGGTATGAAAAAGAAGTAAGACAATATATGAAAAAGGAGATTGAAAAGTATCCTGAATTCGAAATTGTCTATGATCGCTTAGGTTCTATATTTGCGTATAAGAAAGCAAATGTTGCCAATGCACCGACTGTCATGGTTGCCGGTCATATGGATGAAGTGGGTTTAATTGTTGCTAAGATTGAGAAAAACGGAATGTTGAGAGTTCAACCAATTGGTGGACTTGTTGGTGATATCTTTATTTCGCAGGTGCTAAACATCTACACGAAAGATGGTGTTGTCAAAGGAATTGTCGGTTCCATTCCGCCACACATTAAAACTGATCACAAAGCAATGTTTTCAGACATGATTTTAGATATTGGAGCAACAAGTTACGAAGAAGCAAAATCGTTTGGTGTCAATCTTGGTGATATGGTTCTATATGATAATCCATTTTCCTACACAAAGAATAAAAAGAGGGTTATCGCAAAAGCAATTGATAACCGCTTTGGTTGTGGACTAGCGCTTGAGTCAATTGCACATTTTGCTAAAATTGATTTACCAGTTAATTTATACATTGGAGCAACAGTTCAGGAAGAAGTTGGCTTAAGGGGAGCAGAAACAACAGTTAATCTGTTTAAACCTGATGTTTTTATTGCTCTTGATGCATCACCGGTCAATGATGCTTTTGATGATAAAACAATGGCAAAATTAGGCGGTGGATTTTTAATTAGAATGTATGATCCGCGCAATACGATGTTACAATCACTACGTGACTATTTTGTTGATGTTGCCACAAAAAACAAGATCAGTTTTCAGCATTTTACTTCAATGGGTGGAACGGATGCTGCCAAGGCATTAGATTTAAATGAAGGCGTTTTGGCAACTACAATTGGTTTGCCAGCTCGATATATCCATAGCACAGCAGCAATGATGGATCTTGATGATCTAAAAGAAGCTCGTCGGATGCTATTTACCTTATTGAAGACTTTTAATCAAGAAATCATTATAAAATTAAAGGAGCAAACGTATGAAAAAAAGACTAAATAATGGCGTTATGATGCCACAGTTAGGATTTGGTACATTTTTGATTCCACCAGGCGAGGAAACATATAATGCAGTAAGGTATGCATTAGAGGTTGGTTACAGACATATAGATACTGCGCAAATGTATAAAAACGAAAAGAGTGTTGGCGATGCAATCTTTGATTCAGGCTTGGCCCGTGATGAAGTTTTTATTACAAGTAAGCAAATGTTTCATGGCCCAGTTGAAAAAATGCGCGCACAGTTTGAACAGACATTAAAAGACTTAAGGGTTGATTACCTGGATCTGTATTTGATTCATTGGCCAAACCATGATGCAAAGATTAATCAACAAACTTGGTCTTTGTTTGAAAGTCTTTATCGCGAGAAAAAGATTAGAGCAATCGGCGTCTCAAATTTCCAAAGACATCATTTGCAGGACTTGCTAAAAACGGCCACAGTTACACCAGCTGTCAATCAGATTGAATTTCATCCAGGTTTATCACAAAGACCAACGGAAAAGTTTTTACACAGTCTAAACATTGAAATTGTCTCTTATGGTCCATTGATGCGTGGTGGTATTTTTCAGGGAAGATATTTTGAAGTTTTGGATCCGATCGCGAAAAAATACAATAAAACAATTCCGCAAATTGTTATTGCATGGGGCTTAATGCGTGGTGTATTTATGATTCCAAAATCAGCGACTAAAAGCAGAATCAAGGAAAACTTTGAGTCCCAGTTTATCAAATTGGCGGAAGAAGATTTTGAGGCAATTGAACAATTGAACTACGGTAAAAGGGTTTATACAGATCCTGATAACAGCCCTTGGGGTCGATACGAAGAATAAAGAATGAGTTTGAAGCAGCGGTGAAAGCATTGCTGCTTTTTTATTAAATTGATAAAATAGTTTTTTTAATTGCATTCTAAGACTAGATAAGTTAAAATATAACCATACTTATGGGACCCATTTGCGGCCTAAAAAGGAGAAGAAAAATGAAGAAAAACAAAATTTTTGAGTTAACACTTACATCTGTTTTTGCGGGAATAATTTTATTGATGTCGTTAGTACCACAATTGGGCTATATTACTATTGTGCCAGGAGCAAGCCTCACATTAGTACATATTGTCGTCTTTGTTGGTATTTTTATTTTGCCGCTAAAGTATGCCTTGCTTTTAGGTTTAGTACACGGATTAGGATCATGGTTTGCAGCATTGCTATATGCACAAAATCCATTTGATTATGCTTTTCAAATGCCGCTGATTCCAATTATTCCGCGTATTTTAACTGCTTTGGCTGCCTTTTATATTTTCAAGGGCTTAAAAAAATTAAATAGTTGGCCTACTCACGGAAAGACAATTATTTTCTTTATCGTCAGTGTAGTTACTATGTTTGCTTTTTATTATGGATCAAAGGCAATTGTAACAAGTGCTGTTTCTGATGTTGCTGAACAACAAGCTGTATTCGGAATCATAGTCCCGTTTGTCCTGTTATTGGGTGCCTTATTCCTAACAGGCTATCATACTTTTGTCAGCAGACAAAAAGAAGAGAACATTTTAATTCCTTCCGCCTTTGTCTTGGCGACGATCTCACATACGATCTTAGTATTATTAACAGTTGTCGTATTTGCTCCATCACTATTTGTTGGATCTTTTAGCGAGATCGTTGAAATCATTTATGGAATTGCGATGTTAAATGGTTTTGCTGAAGCTTTGGCGGCTGTCTTAATCGGTACACCGATTTATATTGCTTTGCAAAGTGTTTCTAAAGAAAGGATTACGGATTAAAATGATCTTATTATTTGATGTGGGAAATTCCAATATCTTCATTGGGGTATCTAATGATACTAATATTTTTGAAACTCATCGAATGACGACAGATTCAAATAAAACCGCGGATGAAATTTTTGTCGGGTTAAGAAACTTATTTGATGTTGCAAAAATTAAAGCGATCGCTATTTCTAGTGTAGTTCCAAGAGTTACTGAGCAATTAAAGGATATGTCACATAGATTTTTTAAAATTGAGCCTTTAATCATTGGTCCTGGCGTTAAAACGGGTTTAAATATTAAGACCGATAACCCAAGAGAAGTTGGTGCAGATTTAATTTGTGATTCAGTAAGCATAAATTCTGCTGAAATTCCCTCAATCATTGTTGATCTAGGGACCGCCACTAAATTCATTTATGTCAAGAATAAAACAATTATCGGTGTTGTAATTATGGCTGGAATGCAAATATCGGTTGAATCCTTAGTTGGTAACACTGCCCTTTTACTGGATATTGATATTGAAGCGCCTAAAAAAGTTTTAGGGACAAACACAGTTACTTCAATGCAGAGCGGTATTACTTATGGTACGGCTGCGATGATTGAAGGAATGGTCGAAAAGATTCAAAATGAAATGAATGAGGAAGCCAATTTAATTATGACCGGTGGATATGCAGAAATAATTTCACCACTATGCAAATTAGAGCATACAGTTAATGTAAATTTAGTTTTAGAGGGGTTACTAAAAATCTATCAGCTCAACAATCCTAAAAAGGCATAAATTGCCTTTTTATTTTTTCTTAACTTTAAGTTTTTCAATTACTAATGTATAATAAAAGCAGGTGATAAAATGGATGCTAATAAAAGATATCAGTTTTGGCTTGAACAATTAAAAGACAAACCCATGTTACAGCAAAAGTTAATGATGATGTCAAAGGACCAGATCAAAGAGGCTTTTGGTCAAACACTTGCATTTGGGACAGGTGGAGTAAGAGGGAAGATGGGTTTAGGAAGCAATCAAATCAACATTTACACTATTCGACAAATAACCAAAGCATATGCACTTTATTTAGTTAATAATAAATTGACAAAAGGGGTTGCGATTTCTTATGACAATCGAACTGATTCGCAAGTATTTGCATATGAAGCTGCAAAAGTCTTAGCAGCAAACAAGGTCTCTAGTTTTGTTTATTCGCAATTAAGACCGACACCGATGCTTTCGTATGCAGTTCGGAAATTAAACCTTTCTGGTGGCATCATGATTACTGCCAGCCATAATCCAAAAACAGATAATGGTTATAAAATTTATAATGAAACAGGCGCTCAACTAATGCCAGAACAAGCGGATTTGGTTATAAAAGAAATGGCTAATGTTGATAATCCGTTCGCAATTGCACTAAGTGAAGATAGAAAATATATTCATGAAATTCCGCCGCAAATAGAGAATGAATATTTGCAAGAAGTTGAAAAAATTAAGTTCAATGAAAGTAAAAAGCAATTAAAGATGGTTTTCTCACCCCTTCATGGCACTGGTGGAACAGTAATTCCCAAACTGTTAGAGAAAAATGGGTATCTAATCTATCCCTATCGACCACAAATGATTGTTGATCCAGACTTTAGTGCTACAAAATCATCAAATCCAGAAGAAAAGATTGCCTATGAGGGAGCACTTGCATACGCAAAGGAAATAAACGCAGATATTGTTTTTTTAACTGACCCAGACGCTGATCGATTAGGCATCGTTGTTAAGCATCAAAATGATTTTGTTTACTTAACCGGCAACCAAACGGCAGCGATTGAGTTAGAATATATTTTAAGCAATAAGCAACAAAAAAATGAATTACCAAAGAACGGTTATGTTTTTACAACGATTGTAACAACTGAACTGATCAAAAAAATAGCAAGAAACTACCAGCAAAATGTTGAAGAGACATTGACAGGCTTTAAGTTTATTGGTGAGAAAATCGAAGGTCTTAGCGACGGTCAATTCTTATTTGGCTGTGAGGAGTCCTATGGTAGCTTAATAAGTGCTTTTGTTCGTGATAAGGATGCTGTTCAAGCAGTCTATTTACTAGCTGAAATTGCTAATGTACTTCATGATCATGACAAGACTTTAATTGATTATCTGAATGAAATTTATGCTAAATATGGGTATCATTTAGAATATACGAAAAATATAAGTTTCCCGGGTGCCGAAGCTAAGGAAAAAATGCAATCAATTATCAATAACATCCGTGAAACAGGACTTCACTTAGATAATTGTTCAATTGATTATTATGAAGATTATTTGAAGGGCTATCTGTTTAGAAACAACAAAAAAGCAAAACTTCAATTTCCAAAATCAGATGTCCTAAAGTATTATCTATCTGAAGGAAGTTGGATTGTCTTTAGACCAAGTGGAACTGAACCGAAATTGAAAATTTATTTTAGTGTTAACGCCAACAATGATATTGAGGCAAAGAC